>CAIJNR010000049.1 GCA_903822055.1 uncultured Francisellaceae bacterium
CAAGGATCTGGGAAAAAAATCTGTATTTTCGATAAACTATGGTTATCAAAAAAATTTTGTAGAATTTCTGTTGCATCCCCATAAATTATTTTTAAGTTGTTTAAGTTTTTATTTTGAATTTTACTAATTAAATTTGCTATGCCTTTTTTATATAACTCTACCCCTATAAAATCGTATAATGGCAGCTCTTCACATAACTGTAATAATTGATCACCATTACCAAAACCTATGTCTAAAATAAGTTCAGAAGATCTGCCAAACACCTTGTTTAGCTCTTTTTTGGTTAGTTGGTTGGTGTTTTTTAAATCTAGGCAATAATTGGCAAGCTCGGTATTAAAAATATGTTGTTGCCTGCTAGACATACGACCTCTTTGAATGGTAGAGGGAATTTTTTTTAATTTAACGTCGAGAGCACTCATTGTGGGGTGAATCTACATCCTAGTTTGGTTGCTGCTTGTTGTTGTTTTGCTTTGCTAAATTCTTCTAATAGATCTGCTGTGTTGCGTAAATCTATTATATTGAAACCTTCTGATAACATATCGATTAATTTTTTGAGTGGTTCTGGATCAAATTTACCTTCTTCAAAAGAATATGTGTGGGTCATTTCTAAATTTATATTTTCTTGACGAAATTGTTCGTTAATGTAGTTATCATGCATACTATTTGTATTGCCTACTACATGTATACTAAAACCATTTTCTTTTTGTAAGTTTTCTATTTTATGCAGAAATTCTACAGTTTTTGGTTGTATAGTACACATGGCATTCCAGCATTCTTTAAAAGTATCAAAATTCAAGTTGGTACCTATTGTTTGATTCATTCTGGTTACAAACTCTGTTTCGGTAATTTTTCCAGTTTTAAATAGATAAATAGCACCATGAGAAATTTGATTAATTTCTTCTGGTGTATAAGAATTTAATGGTAAACCACCTTGTTGACGAGCAGCTTGATAGATTAAATTTGGGTTTAGATCGGTTTTTTTTACAAAAGCTTCAATTGATGCCTGCATATTTGATTGTGTTGGTTGTGAATAACGTAATAAATAAAGTGTTTTCATGTTTAATAATTCTCTCATTTTCATTAACAGTCTATTAGTAGCAGGATATTGTAGCATTTTTTTAAAATAGCTTAATATGTTTATCGTAAAAATTTAGTTAAATATCAAACATGTAATTAATTAAATTTTTAGAAGATATCTAGGGATCTATGTAGGGATTGTATATACGATCCTACACATCGAAAATATATAGTCTAAAATAAAAACATGGTTCAATTAATTAAATTCATATTTAAGACTACCGTAGCTTTGCTTTTGATTTTAGTGGGAGCTGTAGTTTTGGTAGCAATATTTATTAATCCAAATAATTATAAAACTCAAATTATTTCATTTTTAGAAAATAATATTGGTTATAAGGTACAAATAAATGGTCCAATTCAATGGTCATTAACTAAAGACATAGTTTTTTATGTGCGAAATGTTTCGATTAGCCACAAATCTCACGATAAATTTCCAACTAGTATATTAGTTTCTAAAGATCTATCTTTTGCTATTAGCCCAGTTAAAACATTATTAAATAAAATGTTAACTATTTCTAAATTGGAGTTTGAAGATTTAGGAATTTATATATTTAAAAATACTGATAAAGTAACCAACGTCGATGAATTGTTGCAAAAATTAAAATTACCAATTCACAATGCTAAAAACAAAATCTTATTTGAAAATATTGTTTGGAAAAATTCTACAGTTACTCTGGATGATCAATTTGCTAACAAACATATAAAAATAACACAATTAAATTTAATTTTAAAAAACGGTTCTGCATTAGAGATCAGTTCATCAAAAATCAATATGTTTAATATTGAACTTATGCTGGAAAGCACATTAAATATTGATTTTGGTGCAAATAATTTAGATATAAATAAAAGTAAAATAGATTGTAATGGTGTTAGATACACAGTGACAGGAAATATACATTATAAAGGTGCGGAAGATTTTGACGGACATCTGCAGTTGTTGTTAATGAATTTACCTGGCGGTATTAAAAGTCCATCTTTAGATGTAAAATTTATTGTTAATAATAAACAAATTGATTTGAATTCTATGTTATTGCAAATTGATTCAGGTAAAGTATCTGGTAATGTTAAAATTTCCACCTTAGAAAACAAAGGTGAATTTGATCTTGGAATTCAGGATCTAGAATTCCAAAAAATTATTAAATTGTTAGTAAATGCAAATAATGATGTAGATCAAAAACCCAGTGATCAGATTGCTAAGCCTGATGATTATGCTGCAGTAAACTTGTTTAAAAAAATACAATTAACTGGTCGCATACATGGAAATAATATATTAATTAAACCATTGTTGGTAATTACTGATTTGGATTTGCCAATTAAAAGCGATATGCCAGGTATGTTTGAAGTACATAAAGGAGCTTTTAATCTTGGAAAAGCTCCAGTAGCAGTTAATATGCAAGCTGATCTAAATAAGCAGAACCAATTGAATGTGGTAATTGATGCTAAAGATCTTGATATGCCGATTGTTGCTAAAACATTTGCTGCTGGAACTGGAATTGTTAATATTAAAGTAACTACAGCTGCATCTAATTACCAAGAATTGCTAAATAATTTAGCAGGTAATATTGATTTGGTGGTTGCAAATGGGAAACTTCGTGGAGTTGATTTTAATAATGCCTTAACTAAATCTGAGAAACATTTGCATGATTTGTTTGGGTCGTTGCGTGGAGATCCTAAGCAAGATCTTAAGTTTTTATTAGAACATAGCAAGAAAACTGTAGACAATGTGTTTAGTAATGATGTTGTTTCGGATTTTTCTGTATTCAAATTGCAGATGTTATTAAAAAATGGTGTTGATGTTAAATCTAGTGTGCTGTTAAAGCATCAAACATATTCTGTAAATGGGTACGGTGTTATTAACATTCCAAAAAATAATTTAAATTATACAGTAAGTGCTAAATTAATTGAACCACCTAACGAATTAGTAAAAGAAGTTGCGCAATATATGCAGGTTGTACCATTATCAATTAAGTGTAGTGGTAATATAGATGCAGTTGTTTTTTCAGCAGATACTAAAAAATATTTATTAACATCGTTACAAGAATTGCAAAAAATTATATTAAAAAGCAAAGAAAACAATGTAGTGTCTGGTGCTCTTGATGATGGTGGAAAAGATAATGTAACTAATGTTAATGTGCCACTTAAAGAAACAGATCTACTTAAAAAATCACCAGGTATTCCAAGTATTATTCGCAAATAAAGCTATAAATAAAAATTTAACAATCTGCAAAACCATGATCCAAAATAGGTAATTTATGAAAAGAAATAGCTTCTTGTAATTGTTATTGAGAGCTAATTGCCAGATCATTATTAAAAATAGATTTAGCAGGAAAAGATTGAACTTGATCTAATACTGAAGGATGTATTGTTGGAGAAAGCCTAGATGTATCTGCCCTCAGTTTTGAAGAAGATACGATAATTTGTTGGATCAAAGATAAGATTTTTTTCTTTTCAGGCACTAATTAATTCTGAATTTCTATAACATTGTTCCTGTAAACAAGGCACCATATAGCTTACGTCATATTGGAGTGCTATTCTAACATCATTTGGATAGCCATGCTCAATTAACTCTAATGAGCTAACACATTCTGAAAGATCTTTAAAATTATGATCTGATGAATGTTTGAAGGCTAAAGATGCAAAAGAAGCTTCACTTGATTTGATCCCGTTAATCGCGCTAATTATGGCTCCAGCGCCTACAAGATCTTCATAAGAGACACGTAATTTGTTATTGTTCCAGCGTTCGCCAGCAGGGATCACCGCAATTTTACGACCTGCCTTCATAGCTGCTTTTGCAACACTTGACGCGTTGCGCAAACATCCAGACATAACAATAGAATCTATAGGTAATAAACTAAGAGTTGCACCATTTGGTGAGGGCAAAACTAGTGCAGAATCTTTAGGGAATTGCATTAAAGACTCTGGAGACAGTGTAAAGCCAGATTTCCCCCGAGCAACCGCTATATGAGCATTTTTTTGCTGCGCAAAAACCTCTACTGACTCATCTTTAAACCAATATGGATAGACTATAGAGCCACAAGACATGATTACATCGATACAAGTGCTAAAAGAAAAAACATCTACAATTATTATTACCTCTGCCCAAGACCTGAGATGTAGTATGCCTTCCTCTCCCCACTCACATTTAACTTCAAAACCACTCCTCATTTTTAGAATGTATCATCTACATAATCATGTGTCTATATTTACATAACAGTTACATTATTGTACGGAATGATATTTTTTGTATTCAATGCAAACGCTTGGTGGTAAAATAAATTTGTCTTAATTTTAATCATGGATGGGCATAATATGGGGTTTTTTACTATCAGGATGCAGGTTGGAAAGGGTTTGAGCTATTCAAACGGAAATATAGGAGTAAGAATTTTTTATGAAGAAAAGGAATTAGAAAAAAAATTTATTCAGAAAAATTTTAAAGTTAATAACTATATAGTACTTTTTGAAACCACCTTGTTTTTTGATCAGGAAAGGCTTGCTGGTCAAAATTTATCTGGAGTGCAGGAAGGTTGTTTTTTTAGGCAAATAGTTGGAGGAGATCTACCTGTGCCTATAGTGGAAGATGAAAATAAGAAGTATAAATGGCATTTAGAAGATACTGAATGTAAAATAAATAAAAAATATTTTAATGGCAAAATACCATTTGAAATACAAACAAAGGAAAAGATTAAATACAACTTAATATCAGTTGGCATAGCAATAAAAGATAAAAAAGATCTATGGGATAAATATCACGGCAATATCAACATTCTTTATACTCATGATGGTAAGGTTTTCGATAAAGATAATCCTCCCAATGAGATAGAGTTTAACTTACATACTCATATTGTGCCAACAAGTAAAGAAAGCTTATGGCCGACCGCATACAATGCATTTCAGAAGACTGTTACGGATCCAGCAGATAGTCGTAATTCCATGTTTTTTAAAGCGCTTACTTTGGGGGAAAGTTTTAAAGAATGTCCAATTAAGGGTCTGTCAGAAGCGAGGGAATACTTTAATAAGCAATGTAAACAACCATTGTTACAACACATAACTGATGGTAAAGAAAATTTTAAAGCACTATGTGAAGCTGTTGGGTTAGATGAAAATTTTTATGATACAGTTCATAATTGCAGTCCTCCAAAACAAAAAACTGGTCAATGCACGCTAACAAGCTTTTTTAACAACAAAGCAAAAATCAAAAATGATAGCAATGAAGCAAAAATAACGACAACTAATGAAGATCTGCAAGTACCGCTGAAAAGACAAAAAATAGAGGTTTCTTTCGTAGAATCAGTAAAGTCAGTAAAGGATGATTACATTACCATAAAACGAAAAACAAGATGCAAAAAATCTACAGGACCCAAAAGTTTGTTCTAAAAATTCTGGGGACTGTTAAACATTTAAGCGATGATTAGATTAACAGATATACTGATAATGGAGTGTTATATGCCGACAAATAATGATACTGATGATATTAGCGAATTAGCAGAATCATTACATAACTTGTATTGTGATGATGAGGATTATTTAGTTTCAATGACTATTACAAATGGAAAAATTATTCAGGATCTTGGCGTAACAGAGAATAGTATTTTTATAAAAAGTAAACATCTAAATGCCTTAAAACAAGCGGGACATGATGGTATTAATGCAACTGGTAAATATTGTAAAATTCTAGGAAAGACTGGACTTGAAGTAGATCATGTTCCTTCAGAGGAATCATTAAGGAAAATGGTATTTAATGAAGGTGTGCCTAATAATATTAGACAACAATTGAAAGAAGAAAAATCAACAAAAAATAGTAATGGGAAACCTCAAGGTTTTGCAAAATACATGGAGTATGGAAGAAAAATAAGTGACACTTATCCTGGTAGAACTATTAATCGTATAGCAAAAATTACTTCTTCCATGCGAAAACTAAAGCAAGTTGAAACACTTTCTTATGCTGTTGCAATAACAAAAGATGAACATGAAAAATACAGTACTACCTATCATAACATTGGTATAAATATAGCACGACAAAAACATATAGACAAAATTGATATTAATGATGGTTTACCTTATCAAGAGGAAAGAGCTTTATTTGATAAAGAAAATCCAGAAGCTGCGGTTTATCGGGATATTAAGTCTATAGTAGATAACACTGCTTTAATACGTATAAATAATTCTGACAAAACTTTAATTGTAAATAAAAACTATAGCGAAAGTTTAGGACATTTAGCAAAATATCATGATAATATCCTTGACGCTTTGGATAGAATAGGTGCGTATATTAAGCTTTATAGAGCAAATATTGAGTTTCAAGTTTTTGATGTTACAAAAACACCAGCTTTGAAATATAGCTCAAAGGAAAATATGCCAGCCATGTACTTTCAGTATGGAAATGAAAACAATCAGCATTCTATTCCTATTGATGCCGGAGTGACATTTAAACCTTCTAAAAAATCTCACACTGCAGGTGAAAAAATGGATTGCATGCTATTAAATAGGATAAAAAAAGTATTGTCTATTTAGAAGATTTTTTATTAAGTGTTTATTGTTTGATTGTAATTAAAGCTAACAATCTGCAAAACCATGATCCAAAATAGGTAATTTATGAAAAGAAATAGCTTCTTGTAATTGTTGTGTATTAATTTGATCAGATGCAGTTAAATCGGCAATAGTTCTGGCTACTTTTAAAATTCTATAATAACTTCTAGCCGACAATTTTAGTTTTTTAATAGCTAATTGCATTAGATTGTTATTTTCTTCATTAAGTTCACAATAATTTTTAATCATTTTGTTGTTTAAGTGAGCATTTAATTTGTTTTGTCTGGATAATTGTATTTGACTGGCAAATTCAATGTTTTTTCTAATTAACAAAGAATTATAAGTGTTGTTGGAGTTGCTAACAGGTTTGCTGTTGGTTAATAATTCTGTAGGTACGTTTGGCACTTCTATGCAAATATCGATACGATCTAATAATGGTCCAGATAACTTAGATAAATATTTTTTAATTTTATCTTGAGAACATTGGCATTTAATATTTGGGTTACCGCGATTTCCACAAGGACATGGATTCATGGCGGCAACTAATTGGAATCTAGCAGGCAATTCTATTTGTTGTTTAGCTCTTGCTATTACTATTTTCCCTGATTCCATTGGTTCTCTAAGTACTTCTAAAACATAGCGGCTGAATTCTGGAAGTTCATCTAAAAATAACACCCCATTATGTGCCAAAGAAATTTCTCCTGGTTTTGGAATGGATCCTCCACCAACTAATGCTGCACTAGATACAGTGTGATGCGGGTTACGAAAAGGTCTGGTTTTCCAGCAATGTTCTCTTTCCATGCCCTTTAGTGAATATATAGCAGATACTTCCAGAGCTTGTTCTGTAGATAATTCAGCCATAATGCTTGGTAATCTGCTAGCTAGCATAGTTTTACCAGTGCCTGGTGGTCCTACCATTAAAAGATTATGCCCTCCTGCAGCAGTTATTTCTAATGCGCGTTTGGCGTGTGGTTGTCCTTCTATATCTGATATATCTAAATTATTTATATTTGATGTAATAGTTTCTGTACTTAAATTACTAGAGAAATTTGTTAGATAATTTGTTGGATCAATGATATTTGTTTTTAATAAATGATTATATACTTCTAATAAATTAGCAGCAGGGTATGCCAGGTTATCGCCAATTAAATTTGCTTGAAAAAAATTTTCTTTAGGGATAATTAAATTTCTACCAGCTTTTTTAGTTGCCATAGCAAATGGGATAATACCGCTAATTGGACGTAAATTTCCTGTAAGTGCTAACTCTCCAGCAAATTCAAAATGCTGTAAAGAAGTTGATTTTAATTGACCAGTAGCTGCTAGGATCCCTATAGCTATCGGTAAATCAAAACGGCCACCTTCTTTAGGTAAATCTGCTGGTGCTAAATTAATAATAATTTTACGGTTAGTAAATTGTAAACCACTATTAAGAATAGCGCTCCTGACTCGTTCTTTGCTTTCTTTGACTGCAGTTTCTGGTAATCCAACAATAGTAAATCCTGGCATTCCATGAGAAACATGGGTTTCGACGCTAACAAGTGGAGCGGATATACCAACGGATGCTCTGCTATATAGTACGGATAATTTTGATTTCATGTTATTAATCGTAAATAATTCTAAATTAAAAAAATATAGTGTTTTGTTGATTAAGGTCCTGTCAAAAAATAACTTGAGCTTTTAAACGAGCGTCTGCCTGAGTGTAGCGAGTTTAACGAGTGAAAAAAGTACAAGTTATTTTTTGACAGGACCTTAAGAAAATATTATAAGATTATTAGATTTGGAAAATAATTTGCAACATTAAAAAAGAGCATATTCACATGAATTACACTCCAAGAATAATAGTTAAAGCTGGTGATCCAATTTTAAAAACATCATCAAAAATAGTTACTAACTTTGGTTCAAAAGAACTATATAATTTAGTAGAAGAACTGTTTTACAATTTAAAATATCATAATGGAGTTGGTATTGCTGCCCCTCAGATAGGTGAAAATCAAAGAGTTCTAGTTTATGGTTGTGAGCAAAATGCTAGATATCCGGATTTCAAGCAAATTGCAAATTGTGTTTTAATTAATCCAGAGATTAGTTTTTTCTCTCAAGAAAAATTAGATTTTTATGAAGGTTGTTTAAGTTTGCCAAATATTAGAGGATTAGTATCACGATCCAAAACAATTACAATTAAAGCTAATGATATAAATGGCGACATAATTGAAAAAACAGTATCTGACTTTGAAGCACGAATTATTCAGCATGAGCTTGATCATCTTGACGGAATTTTATTTCCAATGAGAATGTCTGATATAAGCACTTTAATTTATAGTGATAATTAAAGTGCTTAATACAAATTAATTATGGTTTACAAGTTAGAGAAGTAGTATTTTTCGCTTTACAATCTTCTTCCGCTTTATTTTTTTGAAATTCTGCTATCTCTATTGCTGATATAGAGAAAGAGCCATTTACTGCAATAAATCCGTCAGATTGTTGAACGTTAGCTCCTTTAGAAGTTAAAAATGTTTTAGTTCTAGGGGTTATTGGGGTATCACCTCTTAGCTCTAACCCATTTAATGTAATAGTTTTACTTTTAATCATATTGCCTCCATTTAATTAAAATTCATTTTTAATTTTAACGATATTGATTATATAAGAATTAACATGGAATTACACATACTATTTTAGGTTGTGGGTGCAGACAAATTAAAATTAAGATTGTTTTAGTAATTGTTCTTCAATAATAGCTTTTTCTTCGGATGTTGCTAAAACTACTAACACATCTTGGTCTAATATAATGGTATTAGGAAGTGGATTTTCGTAACGTTTACCGTTTCTGATTATATATTTAAAGCTATATCCATTAGATTCTTTAGGTTCCTCGTTGTTGTCTTCGGGAGTTTTATCTTCTTCGAAAAAATGTTCAATGGTTTGATTGATTGCTGCAGAGCCTTCTTGAACAATAATAGATTGTAAGCTGCGTCTAGCATCATCTTCTGCCTCTAACAGATTGTCCTCTTCTTTACCTTTGTATAAATGGCGTAGCATTTCGTAACGATTATTGTGAGTTCTTTTTACTTTATTAATAATTCTAGAAGTTGGGACCCCCAATGCAAATAACAAATGAGAAGCCAACATAATGCTACCTTCTAAAATTTCTGGAACTACTTCTGTAGCTCCGGCTTCTTCAAAAGCTTGTAAATTACTATCGTCTTTAGTTCTAACAAAAATTTGAAAATCAAGTCGCATGCTGCGTAAATATTTAACAATTTCTAAATTAACTACTTCGTCAGCAAAACTTAAAACCACCATTCTGGCTTTTGATACTCCAGCTGCTAATAATACTTCTGGTTTGCTAACATCACCATAAAAAACATTTTCCCCAGCAATAGAGGATTTATGTAAAAGAGTTGGATCTAAATCTAAGGCTAGCCAATTAATTTTTTCTTGTTCTAAAAATCTTGCTAAAATTTGTCCTACTCGACCGAATCCACAAATAATAACGTGATCTTGTACATTGCTAGCATGATTAGTTAAAACTTGGATAGGATTATAGGTAGGACTAATTTCGCAATTTTTAACAAATAATTCTGTGATTTTATTATTAAAACGAATTAATAATGGAGCTAACATAATGCTAATTACAACTGCCGCAAAGATCACCGATTTTTGTTCTGGGGAGATAATATTATGGTTAATAGCCTCGGTTAACGCTACAAATCCAAATTCACCACCCTGAGCTAAAATAATTCCAGTTTTAAAAGCTGTATCTAAAGATAGTTTACTGAAGATTTTAACTACTAGAATAATAATAATAGTTTTAGTGACAATTAATGTTCCTAAAATGACTAATACTTGTAACCAAATATTAGGAAGTACTTTTAAGTCTAAAAAAGATCCTACTATTATGAAAAATAGTCCCAAAAGTACTTCTCTAAATGGTCTAATATCTATTTCGATTTGATGACGAAATTCAGTTTCTCCTAGCATAAGGCCAGCTAAAAATGCACCCAATGCCATTGATAATTCAAAGTAATAGGTAGTAGCTGCAGCACTTAGTGCTACTAAGAGAGTAGCTAGCATGAATAATTCAGTAGAATGTGCTTTAGCAACTTCACGAAATAATGGTTTAACTATTCTGGAACCAATGAACGCCATTGTTACAAAAATTGCAGCCCCTTTTATTAGGGTGATTAAGAAGGTTGTAAATACAAATCCTTGATTACTTCCTAGTGCTGGGATCATAATCAATAATAAAACCGCGGCAATATCTTGAAATAATAAAATTTTTATAGATAGCTTGCCGTGATTAGTTTGTTGCTCTTTTTGCTCATGGAGTTGTTTTAGTACCACAGCAGTTGATGATAATGATAAAGCTGCTCCAATAATAAAGGCTTGTTTAAAAGAAACATTAGCTAAATATGTCAATAGGGTTATAGCGGCGGTGCACAATAGTACCTGTAGTCCACCAATACCAATTAATGCTCGTTTACTAGCCATTAATTGAGTAATAGAGAATTCCAATCCTAAAGTAAACATTAAAAAGACTATGCCTAGTTCCCCTAAAAAATGCATATCTTCTATGCCAGGGAACCATCCTAAACCGCCAGGCCCGACTAAGATACCTACAGATAGGTAGCCAATTACTGGGGGTAGGTATAGCCTTCTACACACAACTAAAAAAACGACCGAGCAAACAAGTAAGATTAAAATGTAGTTGAAATTTTCCATGTGTTAAATTTTAGCACTATTTGTTGTTTTTATATATTATATAAATATGAATAAATTTATATTTACAGTAATTAAATTTTATCAATGTCATATATTGCTAAAAAAGTGTTTAATAAATAATAATTTCAATCAGGAATTTGGTACAGATCAAATAACCTCACTCGAGTTAAATAGCTTAAAAAACAACAATGTTTTAGCGTTGATATTAGATTATGATGGGGTATTAACTTCAGAAGGAGAAATTAAGCCATTACCACAGGTTATGACTTGGTTAGAACAAGCGGTCTTAGTTTTTGGTCCCAAAAGAATTTTTATTTTATCCAATAACCCATTGTTGGAGAGACAAGAATTTTTTAATAAATACTTTAACAATCAAATTATATTTATTGTAGCTAAACCAAAACCATATCCAGACGGTATTGCTGAAATTTATGCTCAATTACAATTAGAATTAGGCAAAGTTCCAGAAAAATCACAAATTTTGATGATAGATGATAGATTGTCTACAGGCATATTGGCGGCTAAAATTTTTGGAATAGCTAGTTGTTTAGTATTACAGCCATATACTAACATTAATGCAAGATTTATTGTAGAATTATGGTTTATTTTAATAAGGAAGTTAGAAAGGCTCATAGTATGGCATTTGTGATTACAGAAAATTGTATTAATTGTAAATTTACGACCTGTGTAGATGTGTGTCCAGTCGATTGTTTTCATGAGGGGCCTAATTTTCTAGTTATTGATCCTGATGAATGTATAGATTGTGCATTGTGTGAACCAGAATGTGAGGCTAATGCTATTTTCTCAGTTGATGAAGTTCCTGAGAATCAGAAAATTTTTATTACATTAAATGCAGAATTATCTAAAAAATGGCCGACTGTAACTGTAAGTAAGGGAAGTTTTCCAGACGCAGATAAATGGAACGGTAAGCCAAACAAGCTTAAACTTTTAGAAAAATAACTTTATTGCAAATATCTCATTAGATTTGTACACTAGAAACGATTATGGTGCCCTATTGATTTATCGGCGACAGGATGTTGTAAATCCCGTGAGGCCTGGAAGGGAGCAGCGGTAGCAACTTAGCGTGTGCTTGAATGGTCTGTGGGGTGCCTCCATTTTATATATCCATTATTATCGGTCCATATGGTTTATCAAGTTTTAGCTAGAAAGTTTCGTCCATGTGATTTTACTCAAGTTGCTAGCCAAGCAGCCACTATAACTGTTTTGCAGAATTCTTTGGATAGTAAAAAATTACATCATGCATATTTATTTACAGGAACTAGGGGAGTTGGAAAAACCACCATTGCTAGAATTTTAGCTAAATCATTAGTTTGTGAACAAGGTATATCTTCACGTCCATGTAATGTTTGTGAATTATGCCAGTCTGTTACTAATGGTAACTGTATAGACGTTATAGAAATTGACGCGGCATCTAGAACAAAAGTCGAAGATACTAGAGCTCTATTAGATAATTTGGCATATGCACCCAATATAGCCAGGTTTAAAATTTATATTATCGACGAAGTGCACATGTTGTCGACTCATAGTTTTAATGCGTTATTAAAAAGCTTAGAAGAACCACCAGCACATGTTAAATTTTTATTAGCAACCACTGATCCACAGAAATTACCAATTACTATATTATCTAGGTGTTTACAGTTTAAATTAAAAATGTTTACAACCAGCGATATTACTGAGCAGTTAGAGAAAATTTTATCTATAGAAAATAAATTATTTGAAAAAAGCGCTCTTTTGCAATTAGCAATCGCTGCCCGTGGTAGTATGCGGGATGCACTTAGCTTATTAGAGCAAGTTTTGGCGTTTGGAGAACAATCAGATCAAATAACCCAAATAGATGTTTGTAAGGTTTTAGGGATCCCAGATTCGATACGATTGATTAATTTATTAATGGCGGTAATACAATCAAATTTAGATGGTGTTATTTCTATAATAAATAATTTTTTTGAAGATAATTATGATCTATCAATAATATTGCAAGAAATACAGGTTATGTTAAAAAATATTACAATATTACAACTTGCACCTAATGCCTTGCCAAATGATATAATTATTAATAAAGAATTATTATTAAAACTAGCTAATATTGCATCACTAGAAGAAATTCAATTATATTATGATATAGCAGTTAATGGTTTTAAAAATTTAGCTTTTACTCCAGATCCTAAAGTTGGTTTTGAGATGATTATGTTGCGTATGGTTGCATTTAGGCCAGTAAAGATTGCAGAGAATCAGTGTGTTACACCATCTTTGTTATATGTTGAAGAACAATCTTCTAAAAACGAAACGATAAAAAAAGAAAATATTACTAATGTCATTAGTAATAATGTTAGTAATATTAACAAAAATAATATTACAGAAAAAATTAATCCTGAAAACCATAATAATCTAGATAGATCAAATGTTTGTGATATTATTAGCAAATTAAATATATCTGGGTTAACCAAGGAATTAGCAGAAAATTCTGTTTTTGAAGAAATAGGTGATAATAAAATCAAACTTATTATTGATGAAAATCAAAAAATCCTTGTAACTAAACGTAATATAGAAAATTTACAAGAGGCATTTAGTAAGTATTTTGTTAAAGAAATGAAGATCAAAGTGGAATTAGAGAATTTTCAAAAAAATCCCAATTTAATTCAACATACTATTAAATGGCAACAGCAACAAAAGTTACAAAATTTTGTTGATAATGATCAAGGATTACAGCAATTAATAGCTAATTTTGACGGTAAGATAGAGGAGATAGAAACCCTTGATCTTTAGTCCGCTAATAGATGATTTGATTATGGCTTTCAGATGTTTACCTGGGGTTGGACCTAAAACTGCCCAACGCATGGCATTTTATATTTTACAAACAGAGAGAGAAGGTGGAAATAATTTGGCTACTTCTTTAAAAAAAGCTTTACAGCAAGTAAGCAAATGTCAGCGTTGTCGTACACTATCAGAAACCCCAGTTTGTCGAATTTGTAGTAGTACAACTAGAGATAATCAATTATTATGTGTAATAGAAAACCCAGTAGATATTTTGGCTATAGAACAAACAAAAGAATATAATGGATTATATTTTGTACTGTTAGGTAGGTTATCGCCATTAGATGGAATTTCCCCAGAAGATTTGGGTGTTGCAGAGTATCGCGCTTTGTTGCAACAAGGTAATATAAAAGAAGTAATAATGGCTACTAATTTAACCGTTGAAGGCGAAACCACAGCTTTTTATTTTGCTGAACTTACCAAAGAATATGGTGTTAAAACTAGCAGAATTGCTCAGGGAGTACCATTTGGTGGGGAATTAGAAAGCATTGATAGCGGTACGTTAGCACGTGCATTGGGTGATAGAGATTTAATTTATTAATTTATTTAAGTATTAGGGAGTCTATGATTATGTCAGAGAATAATAAAAAACAAACTTTAAGCTTTCAGGCAGAAGTTAAACAAGTATTACAGTTGATGATTAATAATTTGTATAGTAATAAAGAAATATTTTTGCGTGAATTGATTTCTAACGCTTCTGATGCGGCTGACAAATTACGCTTTGAAGCACTAGCAAATCCAGATCTCTATGAAAACGATTCTGATTTAAAAGTTTGGGTAGATGTTAATAAAGATGCTCGTACCATAACTATTCGCGATAATGGTATCGGGATGAATATGGATGATGCCATTCAACATTTAGGAACTATTGCAAAATCTGGTACCAAAGAATTTTTGTCTAAATTAACAGGAGATCGTTCTAAAGATTCTCAATTGATTGGTCAATTTGGAGTTGGGTTTTATTCTTCGTTTATAGTAGCCGATGAAGTAACTGTAACTAGTAGACGAGCTGGAAGTCCAAAAGATCAAGGAGTTATTTGGAAATCTAAAGGTGACGGAGAATACGAAGTAGAAAATACTGATAAAGCAAATCGTGGCACAGAAGTAATTTTACATTTAAAAACGGAAGAAGATCAGTTTTTAAATAATTGGCACGTTAGACATGTGATTACTAAATATTCAGATCATATTAGCCTACCAATTGTTATGACTAAAGAAGAACAAATTAGCGAAGAAGATAGCAAGGTTATAAATGTTCCAGAAGAAGAAATAATAAATAGAGCCACAGCACTATGGACATTACCTAAATCACAAATTAAAGACGAGCAATATATAGAATTATATAAACACATTGCTCATGATTTTGAAGAACCATTAGCGTGGAGTCATAATAAAGTTGAAGGTAAATTAGAATATATATCTTTATTATATGTTCCTAAAAAAGCACCATTTGATTTATATCATGTAGCTAAACCTAAAGGATTAAAGCTATATGTAAAGCGTGTATTTATAATGGACGATGCGGAACAATTTTTACCACTTTATTTACGTTTCGTACGCGGAATTATTGATTCTAATGATTTACCATTAAATGTTTCTAGAGAGATTTTACAAAACAATGCAGTAACTGGTTCCATTCGTAGTAGTGTTGTTAAAAAAGTATTAGAAATGTTAGAACATATGGCAGACAAAGATTCTGTTAAATATGCAACTTTTTGGAAAGAATTTGGCCAAGTTTTAAAAGAAGGGCCAGCCGAAGACTTTAGCAATCGTGCTAAAATTGCTAAATTATTACGATTTAGTTCTACTTATTTGGACAATACTACCCAAGATGTTTCTTTAGATGATTACATATCAAGGCTAAAAGATGGGCAAGAGTATATTTATTATGTATCTGCAGATAGTTTTAATGCCGCTAAAAGTAGTCCGCATTTAGAAATTTTCAGAAAAAGGGACATAGAGGTATTGTTGTTAAGTGATAAAATTGATGAGTGGATGATTAGCCATTTACCAGAATATAAAGACAAAAAATTTCAATGTGTATCTAAAGGTGGTTTAGATCTCGGTAAATTAGAAAATGAACAAGATAAACAGCAAAAACAGCAATTGTCGGAAGAATTTAAAGATTTAATTGAAGCTATACAGAAAGAATTAGGAGAACGAGTAAAAGAAGTTCGTGTTACCATGCGATTAACAGATTCTCCAGCATGTATAGTGGCTGATCAAAATGATATGACTCCACAAATGGAACGTATATTGCGTTCTGCTGGCCAGATAGTTCCTGTTGTAAAACCAATATTAGAAATTAATCCAAAGCATGCCATGGTTAAAGCAATGGCTAATTTTAAGGTTAAGCAACCTAAAAAATTTGCTGATTTAAGCAGTATGTTATTAGATCAAGCAATTTTAGCAGAAGGTGGCCAATTAAATGATCCAGCAAGTTTTGTAAGAAAGTTTAATCAATTTTTATTAGAGCTTGTAGAAGTAGAAGCTTAAGAATAAATGTAACCCCCATATTTTTATAAATATATGGGGGATTACTACATACAGGGGCAAACGCATTTAGATATGTGTTGCATAGGGCCAGAAACATATTGCACTCCTGATAGGAGTAAGGCATGTGCGGCAAGATTACATAGGTATAGGGTTTAGGGGATTCTATAAATTTGCTAAATACGCTACAAATGTTAGCATGATAGATGAAACAGCTAACAA
>CAIJNR010000050.1 GCA_903822055.1 uncultured Francisellaceae bacterium
AAATAAAATATAAATTATTGATACTATTCCTAATATATAACAATAATATACATGAGGAGTGATCTCTAATGGAGAAACACCAGCAATAGTAGCGGCTAATAATATTTGAGCTCCATAAGGTATAATACCTTGAAATACACATGAAAAAATATCCAACCAAGCAGCACTATAATGCGGTGGAATATGATATTTTTTTGCAAAATCTCTGGCTATTTCCCCACTAAAAATAATTGCAACAGTATTGTTAGCTAATAATATATCAAATACAGAAACAATAGCTGCAATCAATAATTGTGCTATTGTTTTACTACCACGCTTGGAAACAAGATGTACAAGGTAAGTGGTTAAATCTTTAGATCCTTTGTTGGCAAGTCCAGATAAACCACCAATCAACATAGATAATACCATGATTTCGTGCATGCTATTAAAACCTTTAGCAATATCATTGCTAAATATAAGTATTGAATATTCATTATTTAAACAGTGCCCAAGTAATCCTGAAAATATTAATACTGTTATTAAAACTATAAAAATATTAACCCCCAACATTGGCAATAAAATAAGTAAAACATAAGGCGAGACTAATATGAAGGAATAATCGTTATAATATACTTCTGCAGTGCAATTATGGCTAAAAAATAAAATAGTAATAGTAATAAGTGCTGCAATAAATGCGATAACGCTATTGATTTTCATTTTTAATTTAAAATCTGCTTCTTGAGACATAACAGCTGCAATAGTTGTATCAGATACAAAAGATAAATTATCACCAAACATAGCACCAGCAACTACTGTGGCGATACCAATAATTATTGGAAATGCTCCTTGATTAGATAGGCCAACTGCTAGTGGTGCAATGGTGGCGATGGTACCCATAGAAGTACCTATAGCAGTTGCAATAAATGCAGTAGTAATAAAAAGTCCAATTAATAAAAATTTAGAAGGAATTAATGATAAAGCAAGATTAACTGTAGAATCTAAGCTACCTATATTTTGAGTGACAACACTAAATGCTCCAGCTAGTAAGAATATCATACACATAGTAATGATATCGCGGTGCCTAACACCATCTAAAAAATCATGCATGCGTTTTAATGTAGTGTCTTTATGTAATACCCAACCTAAAATTAACGCAGGTATAATTGTTACAGCTGGTGACAGTTGGTAAAAAGCATCCTCCACACCTGTGATACTAAAATAAATCCCACCACCAACATATAATGTAATAAACAATAGTATTGGTAAAAAACTAATAAAAATATGCATGATTATGAATGATTAAAAATAAAATTGAATTATGTCGTACATTTAGGTGTTAATCAAGAATATCAATTTTAGGCCTCACCCAAACGCTCTCAACTATAAGTGACGCTTACCACAACCCTCTCCAGCTAACGCTGGTAGAGGGCGGAAACATTAATATTAATAAAGATTCAATATATCTTATAAAAAATGCTATATATTTTCATTAAATTTTTAATTATTTTGATCATATTATGCAAAAACACAAATTATTAGAATGTGCAAAAATTTTAAGAAAAACATCTACTATAGCTGAACAGGTATTATGGCAATGCCTTAGGAATAGAAAATTTATGGGTGTAAAAATTCGTAGACAATATTGGATAGATCGTTATATAGCAGATTTTGCATGTTTAGAACGCAAATTAATAATTGAATTGGATGGTGATTCCCACATAAATCAACGTGAACATGATATCAGTAGAACCGATGTTTTATCTGTGCTTAATTTTAAAGTTGTGAGGTTTTGGAATTGGGAAGTTTTAAATAATTTACCAAAAGTCCTGGAAAATATAGCAAAAAATATCTAATGATAATAATGTTTCCGCCCTCTACCAGCGTTAGCTGGAGAGGGCTGTAGTAAGCGTGACTTATAGTTGAGAGTGTTTGGGTGAGGCCTAAATTAGCATTAGCAAAATGCTAATTTAAATGATGCTCTTAATTAATATTATCTTTCCCTAAACGCTTCATAGAAAGTTCTATTGATTGGTTTTAAGAAGTAAGTAAGTAATGATCTATGATCAGTTTGAATATCAGCAATTACAGTCATTCCTGGCATCACTAAATTAGAAGATGGATCTTCACCTAAATAATTTCTCTCCATAGTTAAAATAGCTTTATAGTATTGTTCTGATCTTGGATCATCAAATGTGGTTGCAGATATATGTTTAACTTTGCCGTTTAATTGGCCATAAATAGAAAAATCATAGGAACTAACTTTAATTTTAACTGGATCTCCCAAACTTATATGTCCAACATCTTTAGGAGAAATTTTGGCTTCAATTACTAATTGCTTAGTAATTGGAACTATTTCAAAAACTATTTCACCAGGCGTTACAATTTTTCCTGGTTTAATATCAGAGCCTTTTATAATTCCATATATAGGAGATGCCACACGTAAACGACTAACTCTATCTTGAGCTTTTTCAATTTGCTTTCTTATTTCTAATAATTCTGCAATTTGCTTATTTAAATCTTCTAATGCTACTCGATTAGTATTCATATCATTTGTTCGTTTTTGATTATTTAATTCTATTATTGCGGATTCAACAGTAGTTTTTTCCCTTACTGCGGATAAATAATCTCCAAAAATTTCTTGTTCCTTATCTTGACTATTAATAACATTGATTTTTGAAGCATATTGAATTTTATTTAAATCTTTAAAAATTTCTGTTTGAGTCGACAACAAATCGGTACGTTCAGATAAATTGGTGATCTGTTTATCAAGATTAACAATATGTAATTCTTTGTTTTTTATTAATTTTTCTAATGATTCTTGATCATGTTGTCTTTGTTGAGTTTGATGTTGAAATAACAACAAAGTATTGTCAATTAAAAAATCTAAGGCTTTTCTATCGTTATTTCTATAATTAATAATTTTTTCTAAATCTTCGCGACTTACATGTTTATTAGCTAAAAACCCATTTAATCTGGCAACATTAAATAACACCGTGGTTTCTGCATTATATAATCTATATAATTCAGAAACGGCAGGTTCAGGGGATAATTCAAATAAGGTACTACCTCTTTGTACTATTTCTCCTTCTTTGATAAATGATTTGTATATTATTCCACCTTCCAGGTGCTGAATAGGGTATACATTATCTGCTGGAATTATTACACCTGCAGCTCTAGCGATTTCTTGTACATTTACAAAATACATCCACAAAGTTAATATCGCAAAAAATATTCCAATAAAACCAATACTAGCATTAATCAAATTAGAAGCTCCTAAATCTTCTAATTTTTCTGACAAGTATAAATTATCAACAAGCCTAAATTTGTCAACTTCTCCCGATTTTATTTCTTTCATTTTTATACTATATACCCCTAATATTATTTAAGTTTAATTATTTTTCATTTAATTTTTTATACCGTATTCCTCCAATATTGCAGGCATAACTTGTAGTGGATTACCTTGCAACGCAACTTGCATTGCTTTTAAATATATAACTTGATCTGCTGCCTCTAAAAGAGAGATTTTTGAAGTTATTAACAAAATAGCTTTAGTTTTTTTTAATTCTTTTAAAGTGTTAACAAATTTTTGTTCTTCGGTATAGCTTACACACGGATAGGGATTGTCAAAAATAAATGTTTCAGAATTTTTCAAATAAGCTCGCGCCAAAATTAATCTTTGCTTGAAGCTTGGCGATAATGCAAACTCACTTTGATCACCAAGATGAGTATCGTAGTTGTTTTTAAGTTGCATAATATCGGAATGCACATCTGCCAAAGTAGTTGCTTGCTTAATTTCTAGTTGAGTTGCAATAGGATTGGCTAATAATAGATTTTGTTTGATTGTACCAAAAAATAATCTGCCATCTTGTGGTACATACGCCACCGATTTGCGTAATGAAACAGGATCTAATTGATTAATATTCATATTGTTAATTTTTATATTACCAGCTTGTATATGGTAAAGAGCTAAAATTAATTTTATTATCGTAGACTTACCTGTTCCATTTTTACCAGTAATACAAGTTATAGTTCCAGGAACCACATTAAAAGATACACCTAACAAACTAGCATTATCTTGCCCAGGATACCTAAAACTCACTCTTTGAAATTCAATACTATTTACAGAAACAACCTTAACCAAATTTGTTCTTCTAACCTCTGTTGGCAAATTAATTAAATTGTTAACCTGAGAAATACTATTTTTTATTTGTCCGATCATTGGTAACGACATAAAAAACATTTTAAGTGGATCTAATATTTTCCAAGTTAATAACATTATGGCAATTAATGTACCAGCCGATAGTTTGTTTTCCATTGCCAATACTGCTCCAAAACCTAACACTCCCATAGCAGCTAACAACATCACTAAATCAGCTGTGGCCGATAAAATATGATTAATCATGGCTGATTTAAAGCTATATTTAGCAAGATTAGTTATAATAGTGTCAAATCTAGATATACATGCTGGTATAAAACCGCTAGACTTCAACCATCGCATGTTAGAAAAAGTTTCAAAAATGAATCCTTGTTTCATGATAACATCATGATTTTGTAATTTAATAATTTCGCTAATCAATGAATGACCAACAATAGATAAACAAAAAAACACTATTGCCAACAGCACTGGAACAACAACTAACCATCCACCGATCAATATTATTGCAATTAAAAATATTACACTAAGTGGCAATTCAAAAAATAGCATGGCAACTGTACTAGAAAAAAAATCTCGGACATTATCAAAATCTCGTATTTTAGCTATTTGATTATTTAATGTAACATTTTCTGTATAACCAGCTGGCAACTGTAAAATATGTTTAATAATTACATACCCAACAGTTTTATCTAACCTAACCACCATATAAGCTATCATTTTATTTTTTAACAAGCCAATCGTATATATAGAAACAAGTACTATTCCTATACCGATAGAAAAATTGAACAACATGCTAACAGAAGAGGAAGGAATGATTTTATCGTAAATGACCATTATAAAAAAAGACACACTGGTAGACAATAAATTATATAACAAATGTACTACAAAAATTTGTCCTATAATCCACTTGAAGTTTTTCAAAGTAGCTAAAAACCAGTTTTTTTCTTGAGGTTCATCCGTCGAAATCTTAGAAAAAGAATACGTCGTTCCATGTAAATTAATAATTTGATGGGCAGTTAATGTTTTTCTTTTGCCAGTTTTACCATCTAACACTGTTACTTCTTTAAATACATTGTCTGTTACAATTTTTTCAACCAATATAATTTCATGACTAGATGAAACAAACAAACAAGGTAGAGATTGTTGAGATATTTTGGCTAAATAGCACTCTTTTTCTTCACTTTTAAACCCCAAATTAACCATCAAATTTCTAAATTCAATTAAAGTTAATTTTTCAGAAAAATGTGGTAATGATTCAATTAATTCTCTAACATCTTTTTGCCATCCCAATTTTAACAATAATGGCAACAACAAATTCAATAAATCAGAATCAAAATCAAAGGTTTTTTTAATTCTGTGTTGCAAAGCTTCTTCATCAATTGTTAAAATATTATTGAATGTGTTCATATTCTAATAAGATTCCGTTCTTTTATAAAATAATGTTGATCAGCAAGTTTTAATAATGATTGTCTATAAGAAGCTACAATAATTGTGGCTTTGCCTTTTTTTAGATTAATAATATTATGTAAAACCATATCAGTTTCCAAATCAGTATTAGTATTTAATTCATCAAATAAAATTATTTTTGGATCTTTAATTAATTCTCTGGCAATCATTATATATTGCTTAATATTCTGAGTTAAAACATCATTTGCATCTATGCCAATAATTGTTTGATAACCATTAGGCAATGTTTGAATAATCTGATGTAAACCAATATCTAAACAACATTTTTCTACTTTTTCTAAATCCAGATCACAAAACCTAGTAAGATTGTCTAAAATAGTACCCTGAAAGCAATATGATTCTTGAGAAATAAATGCTATTTGATTTCTTATATAATCCAAGTTTGACAAATTAACATCTTGTCCATCTATAAAAAAATTTCCACTATCAACTTTATATAAACAAGCTAAGATCTGTATCAAGGTCGACTTGCCAGATAATTTATCTCCACTAATAGCAATCATTTGTTTGGGTGGTATTTGAATTTTGGTGTTTACAAATATTGGTATTTTATTACCATTTTGATCAGTATGAGAAAAATTAATATTATCTAACACAATCTCGCCTTGTATAATGTTCGTTTTCTGTGCTGCATTGTTTTCAGATTTAACACTAATTAATTTATTAAATTCTCGATCAGCCACTTCAAAATTTTGTAACCGTAACAACAAGCTCATTAAATTAGCAATAGGTTGCATAACTTTGCCAGACAATAATATACAAGCTGCCATTCCTCCCATCGTCATATGTTCTTTAAAAATCATATAGCAACCAATTATTACTGTAACCATAATCATAAGTTGTCCAACAATAGCAATATTTTTACTAGATGCCATCCTTTCTTGCACCAAATCAAATTCCTTTTGCACATGATGTTTTTGCAGTCTTTCATATCTTCTAAGCATCTGCTCTTCTAAGCCAATTGTTTTTACCGTACTTATTCCACTTAATAATTCCACTAAAAATTTAGAAACAATTTGGGTGTTTTTAGTTTTTTGCAATTGATTAACTTTAAACTTAAAGGCATGTAAATATGATATTGCTAATAACATCAAAGAAACAATTGTAATTCCAATTCCGACATATACTTGAATACAGTAGACAAAAATAAAATAAATCAACACAAAAGGTGCGTCACACATAACAATAAAATATTGTCCAGAATAATATTCTTTTAAAGTATTAATTAAATTAAATCGATCTATTTGTACACTAAATGGATTGCGTTCAAATTCTATCAAATCAGAATTTATGGCAGTTTTGTAGGCATATAAACTCATACTATACCCCAACTTGACATCTAGGGATGCACTAACAAATCCTCGCATTATTTTCAAAATGGCTTCAACGATTAAACCAACAATAACAATCAATATAAATGCCACAAAAGTATTGTATGATTTATTTGGAATTACTCGGTCGTACATTTGAATAATGGTAAACGGTAATATCAATCCTAGAACATTAATCATTAATGATGACAAAACAAGACCTACAATAACGTCTTGTTTGGACAAATGCTTAAAATTTTGCCAAAATCTCCCAGCAATTTTTTGTTTGATAGATTGCACGTACATGTCGCTACTCATAAGCATTTATTGTTCTTATTATTATTT
>CAIJNR010000051.1 GCA_903822055.1 uncultured Francisellaceae bacterium
AGTATGGGGAACGGATCTGACGTATTTAAGGATGCGACAAGGATTTATGTATTTAATTGCTGTAATTGATATATTTAGTAGATATATTATTAGCTGGAAACTATTAAATACCTTAGAAGTAAATGATTGTATAGAAGCTTTATATGCAGCTCTTGCAGTTAATATGCCTGATATTTTCAATAGTGATCAAGGTTCTCAATTTACTAGTAGTAACTGGATTAATTGTTTGTTACAAAATAATATTAAAATTAGCATGAGTGGTAAAGGACGTTGTTTTGATAATATTTATGTTGAAAGACTGTAAAGTTGCAACGCTATCGATCCACCTAGTTGCACCTTAATCGATCCACTTGTAACCATTAAATTAAAATTTTTCAATGTTCCTAGTTAGTAAATTAATTTCTAAATAGGAGCTTAAATAATGGCAAACAGGAGAATCAAAATGTTTGAATACAGGCAAATAATACATCGCATGAGACAAGGTGAATCAGATCGTAAACTTGCTAAGGCAGGATTAATTGGTCGAGTAAAGGCAAAATTAATTCGTTACATTGCCAATATAAATGGTTGGCTAAATCTAGAAGTACCACTCCCCAGTGAACAAGACATAGCCAACTCCGTTAAGTCAAAAGATAATAATACAAAAAGTATTTCTAAAATAGCACCATTTACGGAACAAATTAATAAGTGGCATAAACAAAGTGGATCAGCAAAGGTGATATATCAAGCTTTAACCGAACAATATAATTTTACAGGATCTTATCATTCTGTATTAAGATATGTTAATAAAATCAACAAAAATAAAGATTTAGCGAATATTACTATACCTTTATATTTCGCTCCAGGAGAAGCAGTACAAATTGATTTTGGTAAAGGTCCTAAAATTTTTGATCCAGATGAAGGCAAAGAAATTGATAGTTGGATTTTTGTTATGACTTTATGTTTTAGTCGTCATCAATATGCAGAAATCATTAAGCATCAAGATTGTGCTACTTGGCTAGGCTGTCATAGAAGAGCGTTTGAGTGGTTTAATGGGATCCCCAAAAAAACGATAATCGACAATGCTAAATGTGCCATAACTAAAGCTTGTTTTTATGAGCCTACAGTGCAACGTAGTTATGGTCAACAAGCCGAAGATTACGGTTTCATGATTTCTGCTTGTCCACTATATGATCCACAAAAAAAGGGAATCGTAGAAAATGGTGTAAAATTCATAAAAAATAATTTTTTACCATTGAAAAAATTTAGAGATTTTCAAGATGCAAATGCACAAGTAAAAGATTGGATTTTAGGAATCGCTGGTAATCGTATTCATGGTACCACTAAACAAAAACCACTGTCTTATTTTTATGAGGTAGAAAAAAATTTACTTAAACCATTACCGGAAGTGATGCCAGAACTTTGCATTTGGTCAAAAGTTCATTGTTATCGAGATTGTTGTATTAGATTTGAAGGTTGTAGATATTCTGTGCCATATGAATTGGTGAAGCAAGAATTATGGTTAAAAGCTAGTGAAACAACAATTAAGATTTACCATGACTACAAATTAGCTGCTATACATTGTCGTAATTATGTTCCAGGATCTGCGACAACTTTAACAGAACACTTTCCACCAAAAGCTCAAAATTATTTATTACATGATAGTGATTGGTGCATAGATCAAGCCAATGATGTTGGGGCAAATTGTCTGAAAATTGTAGAATGTTTATTGAGCGACAAAATGTGTGATTATTTACGTGCAGCACAAGGTATGATCAAATTAAAAAAAACATTTGGCAAAAGCAGATTAGAATTGGCGTGTAAGAGAGCATTAGAATGTGGTGCTGGGAATTATAGTACAGTGAAAGAAATTTTATCTAAAGGATTAGAAGATGTACCCAGCACTGAACTAGCAGTTAATAAATTAGATCAAGCATATTTAGGAGCCGGAAAATTTTGCAGAAAATCTAAAGAATTTTTGGTGCACTAAATTAATCAACAAAAATATTGAATGGAGAAAATTTAATGAGTAAAATAAATCCAATGCCTGAAATATCAACCTTACTTAAACAACTGAAGTTGTCGAGTTGTGTGGATAGTTTGAGTAAACATAATAAAGCTGCAATAGCAAATAAATTAACTTATCCAGAATTTTTAGCATTATTATTACAAGACGAAATTTTAACAAGAGAACAAAAAAGGTTTGCAACAAGCATGAAATTATCAAGGCTTAGAGCCGATAAAACTTTAGAAAATTTTGATTTTACAACTGAT
>CAIJNR010000052.1 GCA_903822055.1 uncultured Francisellaceae bacterium
ATTACCGGTTGGTGTAATAGACAGTGTTGCGTCATTTACATGTAAGGTTAATGTCTGTTTATAACTAGATGCATCAGTTATAGTGGTAGTTGGTGAGTTGTTAGCTGCAACATCAATGCTGGCCGCCCCATTAAATCCTGCATTGGCTGTAAAGTTCACCGTTGCAAGAGCTGCATTTAATTCAGCAATCGTGCCAGTCATGGTAACTACTGTATTACCATTAGCTAATGTACCATTTACTGCAACAACAGGTATGGTGCCACTTGCAAATCCTAATGTTCCATCATGCGCTGTTAATTGGATCGTAGTTGGATAATCTGAAGGCGATATATCACTTACTTGAATCAGTCCATTGTTTGCACTGTCGATCAATAAAATAGTATTAACCGTATGGCTTGTACCATCTACTGCAACATTCGAATCAATATTAATGCTATTACCAACTGGCGTAATCGATAACGTCGCATCATTTACATTAATAGTTAATATTCTACTGTAATTAGATGGATCTGTGCTGTTATCTGGCGTTAACATCCCTGGCAAATTATTACTTAAAACAGTAATAGTCGCTGCTCCATTAAAGCCCAAATCCGATGTAAATGTTAACAACTTTAAAGCATTATTAACATTATCAACAGTATCGGTAAGAGTTATTGTATTGTGTGCGCCAGATGTAATAGTAGCACCAGCTATTGTATCGCTAAATCCTATTGTTCCATGAGTTGCGGTTAATTGTACCGTAATTAGATCGCCAACCGCTTCAGGATCGCTTACTTGAATAAGATTAGCACCTATTAAAGCAAAGGTGTTAAATACATTGACATTACCTGTTAATATATTGGCATCTATATTTACACTATTGTTTGTCGTTGCTAGAGATACAGCTGCATCATTAACATTTACAATTAATGTTTTACTATAACTAGATGCATCATTAATAGATGTATTTGATAAATCATTCGCAAGCACCGAAATACTACCCACACCATTAAATCCAACAACCGGTGTAAAAGTTAATAACTTTAAAGCATTATTAATGTTAGAAACAGTATCTGTTATTGTAATCGTATTATTAGCACCAGATGTCACGTGAGCACTACTTACGCTACCATTAAAATCTATAGCTCCATGATTTGCCGTTAATTGTACTGTCATTACAGAAGTGGAACTTATACCAATATCGCCAACCTGTACTAGATTTGAACCTGTTAATGCAAATTGATTAATTACATTAGTATTCCCAACGCTCAACACATTAGCATTCATGTTTAAACTTTCATTAGGTGTGGACAATCCTATGGTAGCATCATTAACGTTAATATTAAGTATTTTATATGTGTTCGCAGCACTATATATACCATCCACACCACCAGGCAAATCATTGGCTATTATCTGAATAGTTGTTGCACCACTAAAATTAGGATATGGGGTAAATATTAATGCTTGTAAATCTTTATTGATGGCAGTTAGAGTATCTTGAACAATAATAGAACTAGAGTTGTCCCCAACAATTATTGGATTACTATCAGTATTACCAGAAAAATGTATTGTACCGTTAGCTGCAACCAATTTAATATAAATAGAAGGAGCAATAGAATGATCGTTAATTATTATAGAATTATTTCCAGATAAAAAAAATGGATACTGAGTACCAATATTGATATTATCATTAGATAAACTTATTGCACTAGAACTTTGTCCAATAGTCACATCACTAGTAGCTATTTGTACACCACCAAGCCCTGTATGCCCCTGATCATTTGTTGAAATTTGCATTTTTGTTACACCAGAAAAATCAGCATTTGGCGTAAACTCTAAGCCATCCAAAACAACATTAATTGCAGGCAAAGTACCTGTTAAAATAACTTTGCTTGATATATTTCCTTCAACGTTTACACCAACATCAGTAGTGTGATGCACTGTTATCGCACCACCAATTACAGTTAAAGTAACTATTTCAGCAGCACCACCATCATCATAATCTATAACAGAAATTAAATTTTTATGTGCCAGATCAAATATCAAATTAGCATCTTGATTAACAAATTGTATATCTATTGGAATATTATTAACTGGAGCAGAATTGTAATGAACAGGAGCAATAAATACAGGTACGATGTCCACAGGAATCACAGGAGCTACAGATATATTACGATTTGTATTTATAGTTGATGAAACATTACCAGCAGAAATAGCTGTAGAACTAATAGCAATACTGCTTTGCACAGCACTCATAAAATCTTGTTGCATGGACATTACCTGGATAATACCACTTTGCACGCTCATGTTTTCTTGAACTGATATATTAGAAGCAAGCGCATCACCAACTTCAGCTGAATACTTAGAAGTGCTTGCTTGGCTAGACAAGTCGGAAGAACTAGAAGAACCTGAATGATCTACTGTGTCAGTGCTAGCTGAACTTTTTTCTTGGCTAGTTGTTGTATCATTTACATCACCAGAATTACTTTTTTTGTGCGTATCTAAATCATCTTTATTATCACTATCACTTATTGTATCTGAGGTGCTATCAGCTGTCTCAGTAGTACTATTATTTTCAGCATTATCACCAGCACCAGCATTAACATCTACTTTAGATCCATCTGCAGAATCAGCAGCCTCGACTGAATTATCAGAAACACTAGGATCGCCGGAATTACTAGAATTTTCAGTGCTAGCATTTGACGATTTTTTATCTGTTGTATCTTCTTCAGCCATAATGATATCTATTACAAAATCAATATATAGAATTACCCTTAATGGTTGGACGTTAAAATAAGATATACAGTTCAATTAATAAAAAATTACTTTTCAACACACCAGACCAACAATTAATCACAAGAAAAATACACATATAATTTATAAACAATTCACACTACATATGTTTTATGTACTAAATTTATATAATTGATGCTAATAATAATTTCACATTGACCAACATAGAATAATATGCAAACAAACAAACTTGGACTTACAATACCAACTCAAGAAAACAGTAAATCAACAATTGATTTATCATTACCTGCAATAGAAAAATGGCGCTCAGAATTACAAACTGCTGATGTCGGTGAAACTTCTCGTAATATTTTTTCTATGCTTAAGACCATGAATTCAACGACAATAGAACCTACTATTAGATTTCAACTCTTAGAATTACTTAGACCATTATCACAGATTATTTACCAATCTCTTAAAAAACACTACTTCAATCAAATTCAACCATTATCTGAAAAAAAAATTTCTATATTAGAATTATCTATAACTTTACAAACTGAGATATTGAATGGATATAAGATAATTGTTGAAGATATTAATATGTCATCAAATTCCAGTCTCAAAAATTCAACATTACCAAATGCTATATATAGAGCTTTCAAACATTTTAACAATATATTAGCTACTTATTATCAAACTTATACAGAACAACCAGAAAATATGTGGAAAGAAATGCATATACTTTATAAATATGCATTAGCATGCAAAATATCAGAAAATATTATCACCTTAGATATAAGTGTCTCAAATAAGAAAATAGACGTTATTACTCCATATAAACATGCATTGTTTATAGCAAGCACGAGTCCATATCAATGGAGACAACAAGAACAAGAAATATTATATCATTACGTAGTATTATGGGATGATTATATTTCTATAAGAAATTTAAAATCTAGTGATCGCACTCAATGCAATGATGTTTTTTTTATACCTATAAATGACGATCATGGACCATTTACAATAGATGCAACAAAAACATCAATCCCTGATTCTGGATCTGTTTTAGATCTATCTAAATTAACTACTTATTTGAAAAATTTCAACAAACAACAAAATACACCTGTCTCTAAAAACTCTAAAGATCCTAAAGATCCTAAAGATCCTAAAGATCCTAAAGATATAACAATTGCAGAATATAGCTTACAAAAATTAATAAATTATTTAACAAACGGAACAAACAGAAAATTAGAACGCTTTAATATTATTGGACATGTTTCTGTAACATTTGGTTTTCCTTCTACTCATTATTATATTAACAAAAGAAAAATTTTTAAGCCAGAATCGGTAGGCGAAGAATCAGATGATAGTATGCAAGAATTAGAATTAAATGTAGATTCTGTTTTAGAAGACACATCAAATACTGAACCAGCATATAAACCAGATACTGCTTTATATGCTTGCAAATTAACAAATATTCATGGAGAAGGAGCTGGAATTATTTTCCAAGATATTCGTTTTCCACCAATTCAACCTGGAGAAATAATTGCCATCGCTATAACCATGGGTGAAACATTTGACCAAGATGAAACTCACTGGAATATAGGAACAATACGTTGGTTAAAGCATAATCAACAAAACAAATTACTAGCAGGAATAGAAATATTAGCCCCATTTGCTATGGCAGCAGCTGTTCAATTACTGAAGGATGGAAATGGAGTTGGGTATTTTCAAAGAGCTTTTTTATTTCAAAATAATGACCCTAATAAGATAACATACAATTTGATTGCTCCAATAGTTCACTTTGAAACTGATAAACACGTTAAAATATATTCTTTTTTTCATAAAAAATTTGTCGAAACTAAATTAAAAGAACAATTAAGTGTTAATAATAATTTTAAATGCTTTGCAATAGATATAAATTTACCAACAAATTCTACAACATCCAAGTCTAATACTAACACGAATAAAGACCCATCTAACAAAGATCCTTTATCAACTAGCATTTGGAAAGAGTTATAGATTTTATATTATTAACCTTTGGTAATTTCGACAATTTTTTACCAGTATCGCCAATATTTCCAACATAATTTAGCAACTCTTTATGTGCGATCATAATACTTTTATTACCATAATTAATTGTCAGATTAGATTTTGCATTTAATATTCCAACAGCCAATATGCTGTTTTTCTTAGAAATAGCACACAATTTACGACCACGACCCTTATTTAATTCTGGTATAGAATCCAAATCAAATAATAACATTTTAAAATCACTAGATAAAACCACACAATATTTACTATCTACCTCTAACTTAATTGGGTTCAACAATTGTTCACCACATAAATTAATAATATTTTTACCACTCTTAGTTCTAGCTTGCAAGTTACTCATACTGGTTATAAAAGCATAACCTTTACTTTGAGATAACAAAAACTTTTGCGCCAGATCTCCCATAATCACGGCGGTAAAAACCGCTCCTTTTTCTGGAGATAATTTACCAGTTAATGGTTCGCCATAACCACGCATCGTCGGTAAGCTAGCTGCAGATAATGAATAAGATTTACCACTAGAATCTAAAAATACTGCATTATGATTATATAAACCTGTAGCATGAGATTTATATTGCTCACCAGATTTATAATTTAATGTTAATGGATCTAGATCATGTCCCTTACCACATCTTACCCAACCTTTATCGGACAAAACAACAGTTACTTCCAGATCTGATGTTTTAACTAATAAATTATTATCAAGCGGTTTAGCTGCAACTCGTACTACCAATTGTGAACATCTAGGATCTTTTAATTTAGTAGCAATAGATTGTATTTCATCCCTAACTAATGATTTCAATTTATCTTTAGATGCTAAAATAGCTATAATGTATTTTTTTTCTTTAGTTAATTTTTGTGATTCTTCTTTAATCTTTATCTCTTCTAATTTTGCTAAGTTTCTTAATTTTAAATCTAAAATTGCAGTTACCTGGTTGTCAGTTAAATTAAATTTATTTATTAAAATATTTTTTGGTTCATCTTCATGCCTAATGATACGGATCACTTCGTCTAAATTTAAATAAATTATTAACAATCCTTCCAAAATATGTAATCTATCTGTTAATTTTTCCAAACTATATTTTAAACGTTCTTTAACTAAAGATAATCTAAATTCTAGCCACTCTTGTAAGATGTCTAATAAATTTTTTACTCGCGGTTTACCATCAATTCCTATCATATTAAAATTAACTCGATAAGTTTTTTCTAATTCAGTAGTTGCAAATAAATGAGACATTATAGCATCTGCATCGACTCGATTAGATTTTGGCACCAATATTAATCTAGTTGGATTGGCATGATCTGATTCGTCTCTTAGATCTGTTATAAATTGTAAATTTTTACTATGAATTTGATCAGCGATTTGCTTTAATACCTTAGCCCCAGAAACCATATACGGTAAAGCAGTTATTACTATCCCTGCTTTTTCCTGCACATAAACAGCACGCGCCTTAACGCTACCATATCCTGTTTTGTAAAGCTCAAGCAGTTCTTCTGAGCTAGTAATTATTTCAGCTTTTGTTGGAAAATCTGGACCAATAATATACGTACATAGTTCTTCGATTGTAATATTTTCAGGATGTTTATGATCTAAAATATAAATACAAGCATTAGCAACTTCTTCTAAGTTATGAGGAACGATATCTGTTGCCATACCAACTGCAATACCAGTCGTCCCATTTAGTAATACCATTGGCAATTTGGCTGGCAATACTTTAGGTTCGAGTAATGTACCATCAAAATTATCACTCCAAACCACTGCTCCTTGATCTATTTCTTGTAATAATAGATCGGCATATTTAGATAATTTAGCTTCAGTATAACGCATAGCTGCAAAAGATTTAGGATCATCTGCTGTTCCAAAATTACCTTGCCCTTCAATTAATGGATATCGATAAGAAAATGGTTGTGCCATTAAAACCATTGCATCATAGCAAGCCGTTTCTCCATGAGGATGAAATTTACCTAAAACATCCCCTATAGTACGAGCAGATTTTTTATGTTTTGCTAAATAATTTAAATGTAACTCAGACATAGCATAGATAATACGTCTCTGCACTGGTTTTAAACCATCACCTATATGAGGCAAAGCTCTATCTAAAATTACATACATTGCATAATCTAAATATGCTTCTTCTACAAAAGATTGGATTGGTCTTCGCTCAGTAATATCTTGTTGCATATTAAATCTCTGCTAAATTACCTTTTTGTTCTAACCACAAACGCCGATCTTGTGATCTCTTTTTTGCTAACAACAGATCTAACATATTATCTGCGTCTTGATCCGAATCAATATGAAGTTGTACTAATCTTCTAGTATCTCTAGCCATGGTAGTTTCTCTTAATTGCATTGGATTCATTTCCCCCAATCCTTTAAAACGCTGAATATTAACTTTAGAAGATTTTTCAGAACCAATTTTATCTATTATACCTAATCGCTCTTGTTCATCTAATGCATAATATACTTGTTTACCACAATCAATTCTAAACAACGGGGGCATTGCTACAAATACATGTCCTGCTGTTACCAATTTTCTAAAATGGCGTAAAAATAATGCACATAGCAATGTTGCAATATGGCGTCCATCAGAATCTGCATCCGCTAAAATACAAATCTTACCGTAACGTAAATTAGATAAAAAATCACTACCAGGATCAACTCCTAGCGCAACAGATATATCATGAACTTCTTGGGAAGATAAAATTTGGGTGCCAGATACTTCCCAAGTATTTAAAATTTTACCACGAAGCGGCATAACTGCTTGATACTCTTTATCTCGAGCTTGTTTGGCAGAACCGCCTGCAGAATCTCCTTCTACTAAAAACAACTCGGTTTGTCTAAAATCCTGGCAACTACAATCAATTAATTTACCTGGTAATGCAGTTCCAACTGATAAAACTTTTTTTCTAATTATTTGTTTACTTTGTAAAGATCTTTTTTTAGCAGATTCTATAATTAATTCAGCAATTTGTTTAGCTTGAATAACATTTTGATTTAACCATAAACTAAAGCTATCTTTTAATACCAATGATACAAAAGCCGCACACTCTCTAGAAGATAATTTTTCTTTAGTTTGCCCAGAAAACTGAGTTTCCATTAATTTAACTGATAATACAAAATTAGCATTTTCCCAAATATCATCTGTAGAAAGTTTAATACCTTTAGGCAATAAATTCTGAATTTCACAAAATTCTCGCATTGCATCTAACAATCCTGTTCTAAAACCATTAACATGCGTACCACCTTGAATAGTTGGTACTAAATTAACATAACTTTCTTGAAAATTATTTTTTGAATTGTTTACCCAAACAATACACCAACTTACTTCTTCTCTAGAAGCGCTCATTGCCCCACAAAATGGCTGCTCTGGCACATAACCATCAGCAGTTTGCTCAATATTTTCTAATAAATACTGAGACAAACCATTTTGATATTGCCAACTGCTGATATCTCCAGTATGTTCATCAGTAAATTCCACCAACAACCCTGGACATAAAACTGCTTTAGCTTGTAATAAATGTTTTAATTTTTCAATATTGATTTTAGGTGAATCAAAATATTTAGCTTCTGGCCAAAATTTGATCATAGTACCGTTATCAAACCCAATACTTATGATTTTGTTTAAATTATTTTGTTCTTTTGTGGAAATTTTTTTTAATGCACTAGTCTTAGAGCCTTGCATAAATTCCATATAATAACAAACACCATTCCTAGCAATTGTTACCTCTAATTGCTTAGATAGTGCGTTTACTACAGACACTCCAACACCATGTAAACCACCAGAAAATTTATATTCTTGGTTAGAAAATTTAGCTCCAGAATGTAAAGTAGTTAAAATCAACTCTACACCAGGCAGTTTATATTCTGGATGGATATCGACTGGCATGCCTCTACCATTATCAACAACAGTAACAGCCCCATCTTTAGCTAAAATAACTTTAATTTGATTTGCAAAACCAGCTATAGCCTCGTCGACACTATTATCAATTACCTCTTGAGCTAAATGATTTGGTCTAGATAAATCGGTATACATACCGGGACGCTTTTTAACAGGTTCGAGTCCTGTTAAAACTTCAATTGAATTAGAATTATAATTATTAATTTTTTTCTTCATAGATCCACCCGGCACATCCACCCGGTCGGGTGAAATTAAATGTAACTGTTCACTGGTAGGTGTTTTTAAAATTTATTACGCACCATTCAGAGCGTAACTAGATAACAACGGGTTTTATTCGTTCAGGATGCTTCATAAATTTTAAAAACACCTACCAGTGAACAGTTACGGTTAAATTACATAAATAACATCTAATGACACCACTTTAGCACTATTAATACCATTCAAACCTGATCTTGGTCCGACTTTTTGGTAACTAACCAATCCACGCACTGACCAATGATTATCAATGTTATATTGTCCACCAACCTTAGCACGCAAACCATATTTTTTATAACCATCATCTGCACCTAAGGCTCCAATCGAACCATGTTCCCTCATAGCCATATGACCAATACCAACGCCTGCTAATATCTCAAATTTGACATCATCAAGATCTATAGCCAATGGTATATAATTCATAAAATCTAAAAAAATATTTCTAATCGACAATTCGCCATTTTGATTACCGTACATATCTAACGGCTCAGAAATACTATACCCTAATTCCAAACCAAATCCGTATAAAGATTGAAATTTTACGCCAACAACAGGTCCAGAAAGCCCAAGAGAATGACGCGTTACGGTACCATTATTAACAAACTCTGCTCTATATTCAAATTCATTATTTAAATTATAAAAACTATAACCAATCCCAGCTCCCACATAAAAATGCATATTTTCTACAATATCTACACGGTCTCGCTTAATCCTAGCATTAGCGGTATTACTAGTTCCAACAAATAAAACAGGTAAAATAATTGTTATTAAATTTTTTATAAAATCTTTCATAATTTAATTCCATTTAAATTAAGAAACACTTCTCCCTCAGTAACCCCATCTCCAGTCTACTGGAGGTAGGGGTTATGGTGAAGAATTAAATCAAATAAAGAACATCTACGTTAGCAGATTGCATGCTTTTAATGGAATGCTTACCACTTTTATCACCAACTCTTTGGTAACCAACTAAACCACGCATTCCCCAATTGTTGTCAATAGAATATTGAGCACCAATTTTAGCTCGCAAACCAAATTTATTATAGCTTGAACCTGTACCAATAGCTCCAAGTGAACTTTTCTCTTTAATTGTCATACGACCAATACCCAAACCACCAACTAAATCAATTTGTGTAGTCATTGGCATATAACCAATTAAATCAACAAAAGAATTTCTAATACGCAAATTACCTGATTTTACACCATCAAATTCAAGCTTGTTATGAAATGCATAACCAAATTCTGCTCCGTAATTTTCTTGAAATTTAACACCCAATACTGGAACTAAAATATCTCCAGTTTTAGATTTAACAGAACCTTTATTAGGGGAACTTTCTATTTTATTTTTAAAATCATTGCTAAGATTATATTTGTTATAACCAAGACCAGCACCAACATAAAACCGCGCATTATCAACTACATCAGCATTAGCATTACCACTAACTGCAACAACTAAACCAACTAGACTGGCCGTTAATAAGCTTTTGTTAGTATTTCTTGTAAAATTTTTCATATCGAAATCCTCCAACTAAAATCAACCCCTTAAATAATTACAATTATTTTGGAAGATTTTCTCTTAGAAATCAAGTAAGATTTTTGTGATCAAATTTAATTGTGATAATTAAGAAGACAACTGCCTAGATTAATGATATCTGTGTTTGATGTAAAAAAAGATGTGACGAATCTATATAGTTCCAAATTTGGTGATCCCCAATTATAAAACCCACAATTACTTTGCCTTAAATATTCTGCACATTTAGATGACAATCTAACAAACAGCTCATTAGATTCAACAGGATATATGATTTCTATATTATGTTGATGAAATATTTTAACAAGTTGTTTGGCCATGTAATTAGCATGTTTTGCATTTTTAAGCCATAATTCATTGTGTAAATATGCCAAAAACTGGCAGGAAAAAAATCGTGCTTTCGATATTGCTTGACCAGATCTTTTATATATATAATCAAAATTTTCAGCATATTTATGATTAAAAAAAACTATTGCTTCAGCGCACATTGCCCCATTTTTAGTAGCCCCAAAGCTAAGCACATCTAATCCAACTTTCCAAGTTATATCAGCTGGCTTGCAATTAAGTGTAACCAAACTATTAGCAAACCTCGCCCCATCCATATGCATTGACATATTATATTTTTTAGCAATATTGTTTATTTCTATTAATTCTTAAATCGTATACAAAGTCCCACATTCTGTAGCTTGCGTTAAACTTATACATCCTGGTTTTTGTATATGTGGTCTTGAAGACAATGAATGTAAAATTTTTTCATCTAAAAGATCTGGTTTAATTTTCCCATTCACCCCATCTACTGTTATTAATTTAGCACCCCCAGTAAACAATTCAGGTGCTCCACACTCATCAGTGTTAATATGAGCTTCATTATGACAATATATAGCTTCATAGGGATCAACTAACGAAGATAATGCTAAACAGTTGGCAGCAGTTCCAGTATTTGTTAAATATAATATAATGTCTTTTTCAAAAATCAATGACAATTGCTTTTGCAACTCTAATGAATAATCATCCGCACCATAAGAAGATTGGGTCCCTTGATTTGCCTCAATTATTGCTTGAATAATTTCCGGGCTGATTGGTACAACATTATCGCTTTTAAAGTTCATTTTGGATTAACTAAAAATTATTTAGGTGCATATACTATGTTTATATTTAATTATTTTTATTTTATTATAATAGTTGTTTAACTAATTTGCGTATGATTATGCCACTATAGCTGTTATTTTGCAAAATTTTGCTTTAGTAAATGCTTGTGTCTGAGTAATTGGTTAGTGGTTGGCTTATGTTTTATAAAGTTATTTATAAAACAAATTTGATATTCTGTGGGGTAAATCATTAGATAGTAGATTCAACATATGAACAACCTTTTTTAGATCTGTAGACTTGTTATCTCTTATCGAATTGGCTTGTTGCACAATACTAACTACTTCATTGACTAATTTATCGACTTTTTGTTGTTCATTAAGTTGTTCTCCTTTAATTTTATCCAATTCTCGTTGTATATCGTGACGCAATAATTCTTCTTCTTCCGTTACATTTGTTCTTGCATTTTGTTCTTTCTCATCCAATTCTTGCCGAGCACGCTCATGTGCAACTTGCATCAAGATCAATTTGTCCTGAATCTTTTCAAGCTCTTCATAGCCTAGTTCTTCTTCTCCTTCTATCGAACGTCTTTTACTAACTTCATCTTTAAATAACTGTTTAGCTTGTAGCTTAAACTGTAGCTGAGCCTTCTCTTTATCATCTTCTATTTTTTGTTTACGGGCTATCTCTAGTAGCAATTTTTTATCTAATTCTGTGAGCGCCAATATATCTAATTTGGTCTCTTCTGAAGGATTTTGTTCCTCCATTCGTCCGCTTAACATATTAAATTCTTCATTATGTATTTCTTTTAAAACACCTAGTCTATATTCATGTAATACCTTAATAATATTAAACTCTGTTACGTCAGTATCTATTAACCTTGGTTTCCATAATTCTTCTAAATCTTCTTTATATATATATGGACGTTTCTTCTCACGATCTGCTAAAGTTCGATCTGGCGCTGGTTCACTATCGCCATTAAACAATTTCAATAATTCTGCAACGCCGCCCAAACGATTGGTAGCTTGAGCAAAACAATTTGCAACCTGATCTGATTGTTGAGGCGGACCCAAATACATAGCAACCCCATCAAAAAGAGCTTGTAATTTACGCCTATTACCGCCAACCTTATCTGTATTATTAAACCAACTCCTGTCCATTTGTGAATCATTTAGCATTTTGGATTGTTTAAATTTTTCATGTAATGCATCAAACAGCATAGAACAATATTTTTCTTCTAAAGCCTTAGCTTGCTGACGCTGTGCATCTGGTACTATTTTTCCTCCTACTATTTGTATTTTGTTTATTGTATCGTTGACGCTTTTAACATAAACATCTACCAACTTAAATCCAATCTCACCATGAAAACCAATACACGCTAAGGTAAATACTTTTTCAGCTAAACTCGCAATTTGATCTTGTTTTTCCTTTACAGTTTGCCCATCTTTGCCAAATCCTTGTATAAATGGATTTACAATTTCTCCTACCTTTTCCTTTGCCTTTTCAACAAGCAACTGCAATTTAGATTCTTTTTTCATATCTAAAATTTCAGAGATGATTTTTTCGGTAACTATCTGCTTAAAAAGCCTTTTTTCCCTGTCTTCAATTTCCTCCCTAGTTTTATAATTTTTATATTCTGAGAATTTTTCTGATAAATTTGAAAACGCCAGCGTAACATTTGGTGGCAACGATAGCGGGGAAAGAACATCTTTACGTTTTTCCACCTTATTGAAAATGTCGACTAAAATAGTTTCTAGATCATAATCACTTATATTATTAAAATTAACATTATATGCAGGCAGACGTTCATCTAGGTCTTCCGGATCATCCAATTGTTGATTAAAGATTTCTACAGCATTATTGATAGCGAGGATAACATCACGCTTATCTAAATCATGATTTATTTCACCTAATCCATATTGCATTTCCGATACTACATTACCTATCTCTACTTTTTCAGCACCTACTGTTTGTTGCAATTTTTCATCAATCATTCTTAAAAAATCAATAGTTTTGTCTAAATTAATTACATCTAATCCTTCATCTTCTTCATCTTGTTTCTTTAAGAAAGCAACTCTTTCTGCAAAATCTATTACTATTGCTACGATTTTTTCATCATCAACAGGTATTTGTGCTTTTATGCTTTCAATTTTTTGCTGAATTTCGTCGAATTTTGAATCTTTTTGCTGTTGCTGTTCTAAGTTGGTGTTGGATGAAGATGCTTCTTCTACTTTTCCTTTTTTCTTATTTTTACCACCTACTTTATGTTCTGAATGAAGTTTTGGTGGGTTGGCTACGCCTTTTTCTTTCTTATCTCTTTTAACAGCAGCTGCTTGTTCAACAGCATCAACAACTAGCCCATCTACATCCATCATATCCATAAAACTAATAGGACCTACCTTGCAATTTTTAACATCATTTTCACTAATACTACCTAGTACATAACCTAACCTTTTCATTTCTTCTTTTAATGATTTTTTAAATTCATTAGTTAAAACATCTTGCTTGAATGGCTCAAGTGCCGAAGAAACCATCGTCGTACGAACAAGTTTTTTATCTGTCAGGACCGTATTCAACCAATATTTAACATGCCCATACGAGTTTATAGAAATTCTGTTTTCTTCTTTAATTGCTTCTTTATCGACTGTTGGAGTTGATGTACTACTTTGTTCTTTGATAATTTCCCTCTGTACGTATATAGTGAACCAATTGATTAAACCCTCTATACCAGAATCTAATGATTCATGTGATCGTTCTTTCTCTGCTTGATTATCTTTTAAAAATTGCTGTAGTATAATTTTTTTGTCTTTTCGTCCTTCTAGTTCTTTTTTCGTATCAAGAATTTGTTTTGAAATTTGCTTCAGCTTATACTCATGCTTACCATCAGTGTGTGACTCTTGTTTTTTCTTCAGTTTTTCTAATTGATCTAGCTCGTACGACTCAGAGATCTGTACTTTAAATTTGTCGTCAATTAATTTGTTTATGTGTTTCTGGATTTGTTCTTTTATAGCTGTTTTAATAAATTGTATTACTTCTTGCTGACTAAACCCAGCTGTTGATTGACTTGCAACACCTTTCGATGATTCTTTATCTTTCTTTCCACCACTCATGGTAGCTATCTCCAGCTAATATACCTATATACTTATATACTGACCAATTTCTACCCAAAATAGTTCCTTGTCACCAATGATTTCCTATATATAACGATGTATACACAAGCCACAAAACCTATAATTATTTGTAAAAGATTTACAAAAGGTTAAACTACACTAATAACTTAATGCCGGAATAGCTCAGGTGGTAGAGCAACTGATTCGTAATCAGTGGGTCGGGGGTTCGAGTCCTCTTTTCGGCAGTTATAGATTAGTTTGGGTTGAAGAATTTAGTATTTTTATATTTAGAAGTCTTGATTTTTTTCTTAAAATATAAACTTTTTACCATTATTTAAAATTATTATTTACTAATGCTAATACTTTCATTAAGCTCAGCCTCAATTTCTTCAATCGTTGGCAAACTAGTTTTTAACTCTTTAGGCAGTGCTTTAGATAATTGATATTCTGAAATACCAATAGGAGCTTTAATATTTCGTAGTGCATATTCAGCTATGATCTTATTTTTTGATTTACATAATAAAATTCCGATAGTAGGATTATCATGTTCTTTTTTTAACAAATCGTCAGCTGCTGCAAGATAAAAGCCTAATTGACCAGTATGTTCTGGCTTAAATTTAGTGGCCTTTAATTCAACCACAACAAAACAACGTAAATTAAGGTGATAAAAAAGTAGATCTATAAAAAATTCTTGATCTTCAAAAGTTAATGGCACTTGCGAACCAACAAAAGCAAAACCTTGTCCTAATTCAAGCAAAAAATCTCTTATGTGGGTTATTAATGCATCTTCTATAGCTCTTTCATGAGCATCTTCACCAATTGTTAAAAAATCAAAATTATATGGATCTTTTAAAATTTCATTAGCCAAGTCAGATTGCAATGCTGGTAGATGATCTTGATAATTAGTTATTTTTTTAGCAGATATTGCTTGCCGCTCATAAAGCCCACTTTCAATTTGCATTTCTAAAATTGAACGAGACCAGCCATGCTGTATAGTGTGTTCTATATACCATTCTCTTTTTATAGGATCCTTTACTAGCTGTATTAGCCTAGTAATATGACCCCATGGTAATTGCGACACAGGTTGTGTCGCAATTGGCAAATCTGGATAAACTTGAGAAAATTGCTTCATTCTTTGTAAATTACGAACAGAAAACCCTTGCATTCCTGGAGAATTTTGGCGTAAATCATGGGATAGCTGCTCTAAAAATTTATCACCCCATCGATATTCTTTTTGGCACTTAATAATGTCGGAGCCAAGCTCCCAATAAAATTTGATTAATTCTTTATTTGCCGAAAGTGCAGCACGTATTTGTGATGTACGAAGCCGTTCTTTTATATTTTTTAGAAAAACTTTATAGTTTTGATCTAAATTTAAAGTCGTTTCATTTTTCTTAAGTTGTTTGCTCATCTGATACTTCTTATTTTAAAAACTTTCAAAACCCATAATCTAGGCTCTGCTTTACTGCTAGAAATAGTTATAACTGTTTTAGCCATATGGAAGCCCCTTGCTTGCTAAAAACATCCATGTAACTAAAATATATATTATGGTTTTTAAATAACCAGATACTAACAATTAAACACTCTAACATCCCTACAGTGTTGACTTATTTGTACATTTGGTAATTATTCTAGTCAATCACTATTTTTGTTAGATACGGAATAGCTCAGGTAATAGAACAGTGGTAGAGCAAATGATTACTAATATTTTTAAAAATTTATTCGCAAATTTTGTTAATGCCCGTAGATTAACTAGGCATTTTCATAGGATAAGTCTATTTGATAATAATTCTACTTCATTAGTCGTTAAGGAAGTTTCATCAGAACTAACCAATAGATTACTATTATTAGCTCAACAAAACCCAGAAATCTTATTAAATGATTTAAATACTAAGATGACAGGGTTAGACCAAGAACAGGTAGATCTTATTCGACAATCGGTGGGACTAAATGATATTCATCATGAAAAGCCGCTACGCTGGTGGCAGCATCTATGGCTATGTTACAAGAGTCCGTTTAATTTACTACTTAGTTTATTAGCTGGGATTTCTTGCGGTACTCAAGATACCAAAGCCACAATTGTTATTACTTCCATGGTGGTTGTATCGGTGTCTATACGTTTTTGGCAAGAAAGTAAATCAAACAACGCGGCTGATCAATTAAAAGCCCTGGTTACAAATACAGCAACGGTAATGCGACATTGCTTATTTAAAAATACAGAAACAGTGGACATAGGAACAGAAGAAAAAGATATTTTAAATGCTAAATTAAATAATCCCTGTAAAGTTGAAATTCCAATCAATCAATTGGTTCCTGGTGATATCGTTATTCTATCTGCTGGTGATATGATCCCGGCAGATTGTAGAGTATTAGCTGCAAAAGATTTATTTGTCAGCCAGTCTGCGATGACAGGCGAATCATTGCCTATGGAGAAGTTTATAAATCTAAACCAATTCATTAATTCTAACCCTCTAGAATGTGAGAACTTAGTTTTTATGGGAACTAATGTGGTGTCTGGATCTTCAACTGCAGTGGTTATTAGCACTGGTGACCGTACTTATTTTGGTTCTCTAGTTAAGCACGTTACATCAAACAATGTTACTACAACACACTTTCAGGAAGGGGTGAACAAAGTAGCGTGGGTATTAATACGCTTTATGTTGGTTATGATCCCATTAGTATTTTTTATTAATGGTTTTACAAAGGGAACATGGGGCGAAGCATTTTTATTTGCTATGTCTATTGCAGTTGGCCTAACTCCAGAAATGTTGCCAATGATTGTTACTTCTACATTAGCAAAGGGTGCTGTGGTTTTATCTAAACAAAAAGTAATTGTAAAACGATTAGATGCTATCCAAAATTTTGGTGCCATGAATGTGCTTTGTACAGATAAAACAGGTACATTAACTCAAAATAAGATTTTTTTGAAAACCCATACCAATATTTGGAATCAAGAATCTGATGAAGTTTTAGAATTTGCATATCTTAATAGCTACTATCAAACGGGATTAAAAAATTTATTAGATGTAGCAATTTTAGAGCATGTGGATGTTCACATGGAGTTAAATCCTAGCATGAATTTTGGTAAAACTGATGAAATTCCTTTTGATTTTCAAAGACGTCGCATGTCAGTTATTGTGGCTGATAAATATGGACAACGCACGCTAATTTGCAAAGGTGCTTTGGAAGAAATGTTAGATGTTTGTACTAGTGTACGCAATAATGAATCTATAGACACGTTGTCTATAGATTTGCTAAATCAAATAAGAGAAATTACAACCAATTTAAATGAAGATGGATTAAGGGTAGTAGCGGTCGCCATTAAACAGTACCCAGCAGAACGTAATACATTTAGTGTCAAAGATGAATTTGACTTGACTCTTATTGGTTATGTAGCATTTTTAGATCCACCTAAAGAATCTGCAAAACCTGCACTACAAGCTTTGGCTGAGCATGGTATTAGTGTTAAAGTGTTAACTGGTGATAATAAACTTGTTACAGCAAAAATTTGCTTAGAAGTTGGCTTGGATGTTAATAAAATTTTACTAGGTTCTGATGTCGAAACAATGAACGATCTTCAATTATCCGAAGAATTAAAAACTTGCAATATTTTTGCCAAATTGAATCCTTTTCATAAAGACCGAATAGTACGCGTATTAAAACAAGCAGGTAATGTTGTTGGTTTTATGGGAGATGGTATTAATGATGCTCCAGCATTAAGAACTGCGGATATTGGGATCTCGGTTGATAGTGCTGTGGATATTGCCAAAGAAGCAGCTGACATCATTATGCTGGAAAAGAGTTTAATGGTATTAGTGCAAGGGGTAATTGAAGGTCGCAGAACATTTGCTAATATCTTAAAGTATATCAAAATGACTGCAAGTTCCAATTTTGGGAACGTTCTCTCTGTATTGTTAGCTAGTGCTTTTATACCTTTTTTACCAATGCTGCCAATGCAATTGCTGATACAAAATCTTCTTTATGATTTCTCTCAAATTGCCATTCCTTTTGATTTAGTCGATCCTGAGCTAGTTCAAAAACCACAATGTTGGAACCCCGCTGATATTGGTAGGTTTATGTTATATTTTGGCCCAATAAGTTCAATATTTGATATTATGACTTTTTATATCATGTGGTATATATTTAAGGCAAATTCTATAGATCATCAAACTATATTTCAGTCTGGCTGGTTTATTGAAGGACTAATGACGCAAACTTTAATTGTGCATATGATTCGCACTAAAAAAATTCCATTTATACAAAGCCAACCTGGAACCATGTTATTAGTATCAACCACAATTATTATGGCAATTGGCATATATTTACCAATGGGTTTTTTGGCAAATTATTTTAAGTTTTCAAGTCTCCCTGACAGTTATTTCTCAATTTTGGTATTGTTGTTGTTAGCATATATAGCATTAACACAATTGATGAAAAGTTATTATTCCAAAAAATTTGGTTGGCAATAAAAATTTTAAAGATACATCTTTAATTTTAAATATTATTTGGAACTAATGGGCATATCTCAAAAAGATCTAGCAAAACATTTAGGGTTAACATACGCAAGAGTGAAAAATCCCGCATGAAATTGTTGTTTAATGCGGGATTTTTGAATTTAATTTATGGCTATGAAAGCGGGAGAGGCTGGAGATATGGTCTGTTTTTGCAATAGTTCAGCTATTACCGTATATTAGTAATAAATGGAAAATATAGTGGAAGCGAAAGATCTATTAAACATTATAAAAGAAACCCCTTGCTGGGTTTGGATAATATTTAGCTACTTACTACTTGTTGGTGTTAAGACGATCAAAACAAGAATAGTTTGGTTACCATTTAATTTTAGAAACAGGAATAAGTTGGATTTTTTCTGGTTATTTTCTCGGCAGAGCCATCTGTTATGTACAAAAATATTATAACCAAACAAATTGAACTTGTTCCATATAATCCTGATTGGCCGAAAATGTTTCAGGCTGAGGCTACTATAATAAAGCAAGCTCTTAATAACAATTGTATTGATATTCACCACATTGGTTCAACATCTGTGCCTGAGCTTATTGCCAAACAAGATCTCGATATTTTATGCATTGTTAATGAATTACCTGCTAGTTTGATACTTCAGAATTCTGGTTATTTGTTTAAAGGAGAGCTGAATATTCCTATTCGTTATTATTTTTCTAAAAACACCACACAATCTAAAGTTAACTTACATGTAGTTGAAAAAGATCATGGATTTATTAACTGCAATTTATATTTTCGAGATTATTTAAGAAAACACGAAGAAGTACGTTTAGAATATGCAACTTTAAAAAAGCAATTATTACAAGATCCAAAATCTTATCAAAAAAGTAACTCTAGATTTTCAGGATATAACTTAGGAAAAAATCGATTTATTAAAAGTATTTTAAACAAAGCTAGTTTTAATGATTTTAATATTAACTTTTGTATGCATGACGACGAATGGGCAACTTATCATAGGATCCGAGAAGAACAAATATTTAATCCTATTAACGTAGCTTATGATCGCAACCACCCATCTATAACAGCTGAAAATAATTACCATTTTGTTTTATATAAAGGCACCAAGATTGTGGCTATTGCTCATATAGAGCTACTTAAAGATGGCATTACCGTGGCATTACGTTCTTTAGCTACAGATAATTTCTATAAACAACAGGGCTGTGGTAGTTATATAATGAAAATTTTAGAAAAATGGAGTAAGTACCAAGGACGACAATATATTAAGATGCACGCCAGATTAAGTTCAGAACAGTTTTATCGTAAATTAGGATATATTGACATGAAGTTAGATGATCCGAGTATTCAGCAAGAATATAGAGATTTAGGCAAGGAAATTTGACATAAAAATGACTAGATTTTTAAAAATTATATTAATAAGTATTGTGTATGCAAACATTTGTGTTGCCGAAACTATAAAAACTAATGATTTCAAAGTTATTGAAAATAAAATCCAAACATCAGCAAAAGATACTTTAGTTATATTCGATGTTGATTTAAAACCTAAAAAAATTATTTAATGCCATCATAGTAAAGCATTTACTCATAATGTGACCACATCTTAATAATTTTAACAGCATGTTGTTTTTTTAAAACTTGATAAACAAGCCTGTGTTGAATATTAATTCGCCGAGAATATGCACCAGCTAAATCTCCTATTAATTCTTCGTATGGTGGTGGATTTTGCAATGGATCTATTTTTAAAATTTCCAATAAAATTTCTGTTTTCTTTTTTAATCCAGCAGATAAAATTTTTTTTGCGTCTTTTTTACTATCTTTAGTAAAAAACAACTCCCATTTCTTCACCAATCAAGCCCTTTTTCACATTTTTTCAAAGGAGTATCTAATCCTTTTCTAATAGACTTACGCATATTGGGTATTGAAAGCAGATACAAAGTTTCTTGTAATGCTGACCAATCTTCTTCAGAAACCAACATGGCATTATGTCTTTTTCCTGTAATTAATATAGGTTTGTGGCATACCGAAACTTCATCTATTAAATTGTACAAATTTGATCTTGCTTTGCTAGCAGGTAGGGTAGCCATGACGCACCTCCAATCATACTTAAAATTTTAATTTAAACTTATAAAAGTAATAGTACTTAATATCGTACGACTTTGCAAAAAAATCAATCTATAGGAAGCAAAAATTTGGATTTTTCTATTCAAATAAGAAAACCCCGCATTAAAACATAATTTAATGCGAGGTTTTTAATTGCAGACTTAGAAAGTATAACGATAATAATATAATATAATGTAAAAATTCTTACATCATACCATCCATACCGCCCATTCCTCCCATGCCGCCCATTCCTCCATGGCCACCATGTCCGCCTTCTTTTTCATTTTTTGGTAACTCAGATATAGTACATTCTGTAGTTATCATTAAGCCACCAATAGATGCTGCATTTTGTAATGCAGTACGAGTTACTTTAGTTGGATCCAAGATCCCAAATTTGAACATATCACCGTATTCAGAAGTTGCCGCATTGTAACCAAAATTACCGGTTTCTGCTTTAACTTTTTCGACAACAACTGCGGGTTCACCACCAGCATTAGCTACTATTTGACGTAATGGAGCTTCTAATGCTCTAATTACGATACTAATACCTTGTGTTTGTTCATGAGTATCACCTTTAACTTTTTTAAGCTCGTTGATGATACGAATGTATGCGACTCCACCACCTGGTAATACACCTTCTTCAACAGCAGCTCTAGTTGCATGCAATGCATCTTCTACTCTTGCTTTTTTCTCTTTCATGGCGACTTCGGTAGCTGCACCTACTTTAATAACTGCAACACCACCAGAAAGTTTAGCTATACGTTCCTGTAATTTTTCGCGATCGTAATCAGAGGTTGTGTCTTCTACTTGTTTACGTAGTTGAGCAATTCTAGTTTCGATCTTTTTGCTGTTACCGCTACCATCGATAATAGTAGTATTATCTTTAGTTACAACAACACGTTTAGCGTTACCTAAATCTTCTAGCTTAGCAGCTTCTAAGCTCATACCAACTTCTTCGGCAATTACTTGAGCGCCAGTTAACACAGCAATATCTTCCAACATTGCTTTACGACGATCACCAAAGCCAGGAGCTTTAACTGCACATACTTTTACGATGCCACGAATATTATTAACAACTAAAGTAGCTAACGCTTCGCCTTCTACATCTTCAGCAATAATTAACAATGAACGTCCACCCTTAGCAACTGTTTCCAAGGTAGGTAACATTTCACGAATATTACTAATTTTCTTGTCAACTAATAGGATGTATGGGTTTTCTAATTCACAAGTCATGTTTTGTTGATTGTTAGCAAAATATGGAGAAATATAACCACGATCAAATTGCATACCTTCCACAATGTTAAGCTCGTCTTCTAAATTGGTACCGTCTTCGACAGTAATAACTCCTTCTTTACCAACTTTAGCCATTGCTTGTGCAATAATACCACCAATCGCAGGATCCGCATTTGCAGAAATTGTACCGACTTGAGCTATAGCTTTGTCATCCAAACAAGGAACAGACATTTTTTTAAGCGCTTCTACAGCAGCTATTACAGCTTTATCTATACCACGTTTTAATTCCATAGGATTCATACCAGCCACTACTAACTCGTTGCCTTTTCTAGCAATACAAGCAGCTAATACTGTAGCTGTAGTTGTACCATCGCCAGCAATATCAGAAGTTTTGGATGCAACTTCTTTTAACATTTGCGCACCCATATTAGCAATTTTATCTTCTAATTCTATTTCTTTAGCAACAGTCACACCATCTTTGGTGATTATTGGAGCACCAAATGATTTTTCTATAACAACATTACGACCAGAAGGCCCCAATGTTTGTTCAACTGCCTTTCTTAAAATATCAACACCGCTTAGTAAACGTTCTCTAGCTTCTGAGCCAAAACTTAAACTTTTTGCTGCCATAATATTACCTCAATTAAAAATTAAAAAATTAAACTATCTATATCGGAAATTTACGCTTCGATAACGCCCATGATGTCTTCTTCTCGCATTACTAGCCAATCTTCACTAGCAATTTTAACTTCTGTGCCAGAGTATTTGCCAAATAATATTTCGTCACCAACTTTAACTGACATTGTTTGTAATTTACCATCAGTTGTAAATTTACCTGGACCAACCGCTTGAATTATACCACGTTGTGGTTTTTCTCCTGCTGTTTCTGGTATCACAATTCCGCCAGCTGTTTTACGTTCTTCTGTGCGTTTTACGATAACGCGATCATGCAAAGGACGAATTTTCATGCTCATTATGCATACTCCTACTATTAAAAATTGAATGAAATAGAATTCTTTATAATTGATTTAGTTTGTTATTGATGATATATGGACGAATTGTTAATAGTCAAGGGTGAGCATGGGTTTTCAAGTAACATTGCCTGGCAGAGTAATATATATTACTTTACGCAAAAATCGATCTAAAAAATTAATCCGTTTATTAAATACATGGTAATTTTTATGTTGATCTTGAGTGTATAGTTGATTAGGGCTTTGCACTAACATGCCAATTTGCACAGCTGAAATCTGTTGATTATGACCTTTATGCAATTCTTTTGAGTCGACAAGCTTAATCTCGCGGATCCCATCTGTTTCTGTTATTGATTCTAAAAATTTTAATTTCACTGCATTAATATGTTGCAGTAAAACTTTTCTCTGAATATTTTTAGAATTATTAAGGTTTTTAAAATTATTATGTCTTTCGCATACTAATTCATATTGATCTATAAATTTAGACATTGGTTGCCAAATAAAACTAATCTTTACTGGGTACACAGTTTCTGACGCCAACTCAGCATTGCAATCAATTAAACTATAACTAGGATTGGCTAAAATTAATTCTAATTTATGACTATTTTTTTGTTGTTCATAAAATAATGTAGGTTTTATGTGTATTTTATGATCATGTTCATGAATTTCGTTAATATTAACACTTCCGGAAGATCTGCTTAATAAATTACTTAATGGTAAAATAGCATCTATTATTCCATTGTTCATTGATTTAATATTTTCGGTATCTTTTATTTGAGCATAAAATTTCCCGCTCAAATAAATAATTAGGCCTAACAATAGAAGCTGGATTAGCCAGATTAATGATTTTAGCCACGAATTAATTTTTGTTTTCATATATTTAGTTTATGAAATAATCATTAATTTGCCAATTTTATATCTTATCTTTTTGCAAACACATTTAGATGCATTTGTCCTACTGATCTCTATATTCTTTTAAAAACTTCACTATCTCTAAATGCCCAGCATGTTTTGCATATTTTTCGGCTGTACCATTTTGTAAGTTTTTAATATTTAAGTTGGCTTTGTAAGTCAAGACTAATAATTTTACTAGTTCTAAATGACCTTTCCAGGCCGCATACATTAGTGCCGTACTACCAGTTCTATCTAGATAATTTACGTTTACTTTTAATTGATCTAATAAATACTTAACCGTATCCAAACGATTTTCTAAACACGCAACATGTAACGCTGTAGTCATTTTAACTAAATCTACGTTTGATGTTGGAGTGACTTTATTTTTAAAATTTACTTGCTGATTTAAAACTATATTTTTTAAATCACCTTCATTTAAACCACATTGCTTGAATAAACTCATAATATTATCACCAGTTTTCCCAGCTGATTCTTTACCGTAAATTACAATATAATTACGCAGAATAAATTGAAAATTAGGCAACGTTAAAATATTTATAATTTTTTTAGCTCTTTCTATATGTTTTTTCACCTCAGAATTACAGCGTTGAATTAAAACAGATCCAATGATCATGGCTTTAGAAAGTTTGCGTTCTGCGTTAGCGCTAGAAAAATCAGCTATTGCTTCATCTAACGCACTATCTTTATCCCATTCTAACCAATGTTTATAAAATAAATAAGCAGCTTTTTCAGCCTTGACAGCCTCTTTTTGCTCGTCAAGATCGAACAACATATATAACATGGCTGGAATACTGGTTTCCACATTAGCAAATGAACAATTACCAGCAATTTGACTTCTAGTCGGTAAAGCTTTTAATGGCACTAACGATAAATAATCTTTAATTTCATGATGAATAAAATCATCTGTTTTTGGTTCATATAATAATTTATAAAACAATTTAGAATTTAATAAATATTTATTACCAACTTCATAAATGATTACCGTATCTGTTATATTGTTTACACCACGATCACATTTAGCCAAATAATTTTTATATTTTATAAATGTTATAGCATGCCCAGAATATGCAGATGGTATTAACAACAACGGTTCTTGCAAAATATTATCAATAGTTTTTTTAAATAATGTTTTATCTTTATGCTGAGCAAAACTTTCTAAAGTAGAAGCATTTTTTAACGCATGTAATATTTTATATAATTTTGCATGCAGATCTATAAACTTTTGTCCAGGAATGCTGTTAATAAAATCATTTAACGAACGAGCTATCAATCCTACAGTAAATTCTAAATAAAAACCCTCAAAGCTGAGTGGAATAAATTTGCCAGATGGGCTAGCAATATCTGTTTCTCCCGTTAATTCAAACCTATGTCCTAATAATTTTGCACTAATAAAATCTTGCGCAAACAAGTGATCTGCTTGATATTTTTTTAACAATTCTACTAATTCTAATTGTCCTCGTAAAATTGGATAAACTAAAATTGGCTGACCATCTAATGAATAATGATTAGCATTTGCCTGTGCGTCTAATAAAATTTTACATAAATCAACATGACCACGCTCTACAGCCCACTGCAATGCAGTTTTACCTAAAAGATCTAATTGATCAACAGACGCTTTTTGCTGCAATAAATATTTTAATACTTTTGGTTTATTACAAATTACTGCCTCTATTAATGGGCAAAATCCAAAACGATCTATCCCATTAAGATCTAATGTTGTATCACGAATCGTATCTTGCAAAACATTTATTATTTCATTTTCAGAATTACTGATGATTAACCCTGCCAAATCTAATGTCATTATATATTCTTATTGACCTGAAGGTCTAAGTTTTGGCGGAGTATGTTTTGGCGGTGGCGCAACATATCGCTCTTTTGGTGCTTGTTTAATTGTATGTTTAATTTTGAAATTATTTTTCATACGATTGCTTAATTCATTTCTTTCTTTTTCTTGTTTCTTTTTATTTTTCTCAGATCTTTTATCTTTTTGTTGCTGAGATAACAGAGCGTCAGGAACAGAATCTACTTCGTTTTCTGGTAGCATGATTTGATCAGCCTTGCCACCCATATATGGTAATTCTGGATGAGCTTCTATATCTAAACCACCACCTGCATCATTATTATTTTCCAAGTTTGAACCATAGTTTTTTTTTGCAGTTGATTTTTTTTTCAAAGCATCTACTTGATAATTTTTAGAAAGTGCTACTCTATTTTCAAATTGAGTATTTGCAGCAAGTTCGGTATTTTCTGCTAATTCAGATTTAGACATAGTAATAATGTCACCAGATCTATCGCTAATATCTCCAGTTTTATTACCAATGTTTGAAAAAAACCCATATTTATTCTTCTTACCTACACTCATTTAAATCCTCAGGTAATTTTATTTATACAATAATTTAATTATAACATTTTATATACTTGGTTATATCTAAATTTTATGAATGTACACTCATATTTTAATAAAATTAGAACGTTTTGAACAGCTTTGAGAACTTAAAAATCTTCTGTAACAGCTAATTTATATTTGTCACGATAACGTTGCACTAACAAAACCGATTTATTTCGAGCTTCCGGATCTAATTTATTAATTAATATATCCATTAATTCAGGATTTGACTCGTAACTACCATCATTAAGCGCAATGCTTAGCCAACTACATGCTTTAACAGAATTACTTCTAGTACCAACACCATTTAACAACATTAAAGCCAAACTATACTGCGCTGGTACATAACCATTAGTTGCTGCTTTTTTCATCCAATTATAGGCCACTGTTAAATGATTCGGTTCTTTGCTTACTCCATTTTGTAATAACAAACTCAAACTATACTGAGCATAACTATAACCTTGATCAGCAGCTTTTCTATACCAATCTATAGCTTTCTTATGATCTTGCTTTACTCCAGTCCCGCTAGAGTATAATTCAGCTAATTTGGTTTGTGCTTTGGCAAAACCACCAATTGCAGCTGATTGATACCAACGTACTGCTTCTTTATAATCTTTATTAAAACCAACCCCATTCTCATATGCCTTTGCAATATCAAATTTTGCAACTAATTGATCGGGTTTTTGTTCAACAATATTATACCAATTAACACTAAGCGGTAAATCTTGTTTTACCCCTAAACCTTTAGCATAAAAAATGCTAAGCAATAAACCAGAATAACTATCTCCAGCATTCGCAGCTTTAGTATATAAATCTATTGCTGTAAATAAATCTGGTATTATACCTTTACCTGAAAAATGTAAATCTGCAAGTTTTGCTAATGCTTTAGGAAAATTTTTATTAACAGCCTTGCTGTACCAGTCACGTGCTATCTCTGCATTTTTAGGAACTCCCAACCCTTTTCTATATATTTCACCTAAATGATATTGTGAAACAACATTATCAAGATTGGCAGCTTTAGTAAAAAAGTCTATGGCCAATAAATAATCCTTCTTAACTCCTTCTCCATACAAATGCAATAAACCTAACCTAAGTAAGGCAGGAGAAAAATCTTGCGATGCAGCCTTATTATAAAATTCTATAGCTAAATCAGTATTTAGCTGCTTCATGTGATGATCACCGAGAGCAACTATGGCATTTAGATCACCTTCTTGAGCAGCTTTTTCTAATGAAGACATGATTGAACTGATTTTACCAGCATATTTATTTTGATCTACCAAGTCATTAGTAATTAATCTTACCATGTAATATTCAGCTTCAAGAGAACCCATGCTAGCAGCCTTAACGTACCATTCCATTGCTTTATTATAATCTGGATCCATTCCATACCAACCACGATAGATCTCTCCTAATGCTAACATAGCCTTGGAATTACCTGCAGCTGCTGCATTTTTGTACCATTCCATTGCTTTATTTAAAGAATAAGGCTCACCTACCCCATCCCTATACATATTACCCAGCTGTAACATTGCAGCAGGTAACCCATTAATTGCTGCTTTTCTAAACCATTGCATAGCTATTGTTGGGTTTTTTTTTGTACCAACACCATTTAAATACATTTCACCTAACCTAAAGCTAGCATTTAGATCATTAGATTTTGCTAAGCGTTCAAACATCGTTAATGCTACAGATTGCTCTTCGAAATTTTGTGCATTTTGATAATAATTTTCAGCTTCCATACTTGGACTAATCACTGAGTTAACATTTTGTTCTATCTGATTAGATGCTTGATGAGATACCTGTGATGATCGCTGATCTCGCTTGTACCAAGAACTAAGATCGAACATACAACTAGATAATAATCCCATGACTAGAAATGGAATAAAAAATTTATAAATAATTTTTCTCATTTTTTTAAAAACACCATTTTTTTCATAATTAAATAACTACAATTCATAGACACAGCTGTCGCCAAAATCAAAGCTAATATTGGATACTGCCAAAATATTAAAAATTTTTCAATTAACATGATGTAAGTAGATAAATTAATAACAAAACTTAATAAACTTCCCAAAACATAGTTCCTATATTCATGTAGTGGCCTATTAATTGATGGCCCAAATGTATAACTACGATGTAATACCCAAGATATAGTTACTGAACAACTTGCTGATATAAATCTTGATGTGCTTGGAGAAAAATTCAAACTATACATAAGTAAATATAATAATGCAGCATCTACACAAAATAAAAAACCACCAACTAAACAAAATCTAGCAAAACTAAATTGAGTTATTCTTTTAAAATTTTTCTTAATCATAATATATTTGCAAATAAGTCCAACATGTTATTTAATTGCTTTTTGGAACTGTGCAAAGAACTTTTACTTGCGGTACGTAACTCGCTGGCTTGCCAGCTCAAACAGTACGTTCCTCGTAAAAGTTCTTTGCACAGTTCCTTTAACCAAAGGTATAAATATACTACTCATATGAATAAAACACTACTTAATACCCCAGAAAATTTTATCAACATCTCCGTTATTGGTACTGGGTACGTTGGATTAGTAACTGGAACATGTCTTGCAACACTGGGATTTAAGGTATGCTGCTTCGATATAGATACTAACAAAATTCATAATCTTCAACTTGGCAAAATCTCTATATATGAACCTCAATTACCGGAATTAATTTCTGAACAAACCAAATTAAAACATTTAACCTTTACCAATGATTTAGAAACAGCAGTCAATCATGCCCAAGCAATCTTTATAGCAGTTGGAACACCACAAGATGTATCAGGTAAAGCTAACCTTACTTTTGTAGATACCGCCATTGCACAAATAGCAACTTTTTTAACACCAGAACACTATAAGTTAATTATTATTAAGTCCACTGTTCCTGTTGGTACTTGTAGAAATATACAAGACGCAATATTAAAAATTAACCCTCAAGCTAACTTTGATATTGCATCTAATCCAGAATTTTTAAGAGAAGGATCAGCAGTTTTTGATTTCATGGATCCAGATCGTATTATTATAGGCACCAATCAAAATATTAATAATACTGTTAACCAAACTATTGCTAAATCACATATGATCTTAAAAAAGATTTATCAAAAATTTATCGAAAAAAATATTCCAATACTATTTAATGATCTAGAAAGTTCAGAATTAATAAAATATGCATCTAATTGCTTCTTAGCTACTAAAATTACTTTTGTAAATGAATTGGCCGATCTTTGTGAATCACTCAATACTACATTAGATGTACACACTGATATTCTTAAAATAACTCATGGTATGGGCTTAGATAGAAGGATAGGTAGCAAATTTTTACAACCAGGTCCCGGCTTTGGTGGTTCATGTTTCCCTAAAGATAACTTAGCTCTCAATTATTGCGCAACACAACACGATATTAACTTATCTATATTGCGCACTACTATAGAATCTAATAACAATAGAATTAATAGCTTATCCACTAAAATTATATCTATTTGTGGTGGAACGGTTAAAAATAAAATTATTGCAATATTAGGCATTGCATTTAAAGCTAATACGGATGATATTCGTGATAGTGTTGCAATTCCAGTAATTAATGATTTGTCTAATAATGGAGCTACTTTACAAATTTATGATCCACAAGCGATGGAACAAGGCAAAATATTTTTTCAGGATAAAAATAATATTCACTGGCTAAACAACTCTTATGCAGCTATTACTAATGCTAATGCTATTGTCATATTAACGGAGTGGTTAGAATTTACTAATCTCAATCTTGCTAAAATTAAGAACTTAACAAATAATCAATATCCAATAGTTATAGATTTTAGAAATTTATTTTCTATAGAAACCATGCAAAATGCCGAATTTAATTATTACTCTATAGGCCGGAAATATTTAAATCCATAATGGCCTGTTTAAAAAATAACTTATACTTTTTTCACTCACGTACGCGAGCTACGCTCAGACAGACGTTCGTTTAAAAGTACAAGTTATTTTTTAAACATAGGCCTGATTATCTCTTTTTAAACAAATTTTCTAAGTTTAACAGGATTAGTATTAATACTCTTCATACAATTTGCTATGTGATGCAACTTCACTAAAGTAGACACATCAATATCTCGGTGTATTGGATCAAGATCCACAATAGGATATTGTTTGGTTGTTTTTAGTGATTCTTGCTTATCTAAACATTCTATTTTTGCTTTTTGCTGCATTAACCAACATAAAGTTACATTTTTTTCTACATCTACTGTCACATCTTTAGACTGGTAGTTGCAACTACAACACTCCTTGGTTTGTGATTTCAAAAAAAAATCGTGCAAAAAACTCTTATTTTCTAATGTTTGTAGAATAGTCTTCATCATAATAGCCACCTCTTTTGTAAATTTTTAAAATACCTAACATTAAATATAGCATCTAAGTAATTCAATAAAATCAGAAAAATCACAGCCGCCAGAACTATAACAATTGATATCTACAAGTGTTAAGCGGTCAAAATAAAATAAACTTAAAAACCATCTGCTTGCTTTATAAATTAATAGTGCTTAATATAATCAATAAGTAATCTATAAATTAATAATTTTTAGGAGCAACTCATGAGCAAAGGTAAAGATAAAGGCGGTAAAGACGGTAAAAAGAAAGGTAAGTAATCGTTCTTTTATTGTTACTAACCCACCCGATTTTATATAATTTGGTGGGTTTTTTATTTTGCTTTTTTAGTACGCTTAATGGTAAATATTACTATATCGTCTATGATTGGCGTACTATATGTTAAATCTAATTTTTGTAAAATATCATCTATTTCAACCTTTGAACTGCAAACCAAGTTTAATAAACCGTTGTCTTTACTTTCAACATCCTCTCCTGGCATAAAAAACCTCATAATACCATCCGAAAAAAATATTATTGAATTATCTGGTTCAATTTGTAAAGTAAAGTTCTCAAAATCAGCTTTTGGTAAAATACCTAGAGGATAACCCTTACCAAACAAATATTTAGCATGAAATTTATCGTTTACTAAAATAGGATTTGGATAAAACCCAGCAATAGTGTAGTTTAAAGTATTTTTTTCTAAATCTAAAACACCGTATATCAAAGTTACATATTTACCCAGTTGAGCAGTATACATTTCTTCATTGATATTTTTGACTAAAAGTGCTGGATCTAATATACATTGACTTTGTTTTTCTAAACATTCAAAACAGTGCTTATTAATTAATCCTTGCAATTTATTCATAACAGCCACTGAAGCACTGCCAGTACCAGAAACATCTGCCAAGTACAAACCATACTTATGTTCGCTAATCTTAAAAAAATCGATAACATCGCAACTATCATATACCGACTGAATTACACCATAACTAACTAAATAATCACCAACTATTCGTTTAATGTGGCTGTGTTGTTGAGTGCCCATAGGCTAAATCTCTCCATTTTAATAATAATTAAAAATTTTAATTGACAAATAAAATCAATCATAATAACAATACCCTTAAGGGCCCTTGCAAAAACTAACTTGTATTTTTAAACGAGCGTCTGTTTGAGCGTAGCTCGCGTACGTGAGTGAAAAAAGTACAAGTTAGTTTTTTGCTAAGGCCCTAAGTAAACTATAGGGAGTTTTTCATGGTTAGCAAGGACAAGGTTGTTCTATCATTTATATTATTTTTCATAATACCAACTACTCAAGCTACTCAATATAACCGATATAAGACCATCCAAGAAGCACTAGAGCATGGAGACCCATATTTAAATTTTAGATTGCGCCATGAACGCGCACACCAAGAAGACCTAACCTCTGCTAAAGCCTGGACTATAAAAAGCCAATTGGGTTATCAAAGTGCTAGTTTTTACCAACATGCGTTATCGTTAGAAATGATCAATGTCTCTAATTTTTTAGGGCAACATTATAATCCAAATGTTGATCCTTTAAAAAAACCAGGACTTACAACAATAAATGATCCAAAAGGTACTGGCATTACGAATGCTAACATTACCTCAGAATATTTTTTTAATACTGAAATAACATTAGGAAGACAATATATAACTATTAACAACTCGCGAATGGTTGGTAATGATGAATTTAGACAGTTTCCTACAAGTTTCGATGCGTTAACTATTAAAAATAATTCTTTAGAAGATTGCGAAATCTTTTACGGTTTTGCTAATCATATTAATACTTTTAAAAACACTAGCACTAACACAGACGGAAGACGCAAATTAAGTGCCAATCTGTTAAATTTAACCTGGCAAAATTTTACTTACGGCCAAATATCAATTTATGGTTACGGTAATAAAGATTTGAGTGTTATTAAAAATTCAAATACTACATTTGGCACTCGAGTAATGTCTGATAAAACATTTAAACAAGTATTTAAATTTGGTTATGAATTAGAAGCTGCTGTACAAAAAAACAATTCCAACAATCCAAATAAATACTCTGCCTTTTATTTTGGAATGAGTGCCCTAAAAGATACTGAGGAACTTTTTAAAACTTGGGTATTTACTGCAAAAGCTGGGTATGAATTTTTAGGTAGCCATAGCATAGATCAACCTGGATATTCTTTTGTTTGCCCTTTAGGCGCATCACATGGATTTAATGGATTAGCAGAAGGTTATATAATAACCCCAACCAGAGGATTAACCGATTACTATGCAAGCTTAGGTGGGCAATATTTAGATAATTTAGATTTAACTGGAACTATACATCTTTTTCAGTTTGCAAAAGGCTCTCATAACAAGTTGGCTGGCCTGGAAACTGATCTAAGTATGTCTTTTAAAATAACCAAAGATTTAGATACTCAAATAATTTTTGCTAGATTAAACGCTAAAAATTCTTCTACTCGATCTGTTAAAAGAATTTCTGGATCAATTAATTATACGGCGATGTAATATTAGTTAATTCCACTGTATTAATGTTAAAATTAATTTTTTGGAGAATTTGGATAAAATTTTTTTGAATTATCCAATCACGAATTTAGTAAGTGCAACTTTGTTTAACCTGTGAGGTAATATATGCCATGGATACTAACTGTTTATTTGGCTGGCCCAGATGTTTTTTATCCAGAAGCAAAAGAAAAGTTGGGTACTAAAAAAGCAATTTTAAATAAGCATGGTATTCATAGTCACACTCCCCTCGATAAAGAAATATCTTTTGCTGGTAAATCAAAGCAGGATATTGCAAATGAGATTGCCCACTCCAATGAAAAAATTATGGAAGATTGTAATATAATTTTAGCCAATCTTGAAAATTGGCATGGTTCTCCAAGTGCTGATGTAGGCACCGCTTTTGAAATGGGCTATATGAGTGCTAGATTTGAGCGTGATCCTAAAAACGTCATGATTGTTGGTTATTATCCAAATGGAATCCAAAAAAAGTTTTCAACAAGAGTTGTAGACAAACTTTGTGATGGCAAGCAAATTACCCAAGATGGGATATTAATCGATCCTAGCGGGTATGAAATTGAAGATTTTGATCTTCTGGATAATTTAATGCTAGTTCAAGCAATTAGTAAATCTGGTGGAAAAATTTATGGTAGTTTTGAAGAAGCGGCGCAAAATTTGACACAATTGTGGCAGCAAAAACAAGCTGAAATTCAACAGATCTATTTTACTCCGAGCTTTAATAGTATGAATCATCGGTTTTTTGCTGGTTTGGCGTGTTGCGCCATAGGTGCTGTGGCAGTTTCGTATATGATCGCAAAGCCAAGTTACAGAAACAGTCTTTAAACTATGTTATTATGGTTAGCAGGTTTGCGACTTTAATCTGGATAAACTAAATCATGCAAAAAATCAATTTCTTTAGCAACATAAGGTGGCACATTATCCCGAACACCAGAGTATGATAACGTAATATATTCTTCGTATTCAGATAAACATCTTTTAGCATATGGGCTCTTTGGGTTAACCATAATACATTCCTTTAGATACAAATCCGCTACAGAAATATTATCGTGATAATTAAGTGCTCTATCGCATAATGACGACCAATATAATAATGCTGGGATCTCATCTGGATTTGGGTTTGCGTATAAATAATCATTTAAATACCCTGATAACATCAAATAAAACATTTGATCGGATTTGGGAATAATAAATGATGACGGCAAAGTTTCTGATTCATGAAAATATTCATTAATATATTTTTTCAATTCTTTAAAAGCTAAAATTTTTTTAGTACTATGTGATCCAAAAGTATCCTGCACTAACTCCAATCCCTTTAACCACTCAGTAATATAAATATTTATATATTCAGGAAAAGCAAATTTTTGTTGATAATTTTTTAAAACATCAAAAGCCAACGTAGGATTTTTATACCCATGTAAATAAATCGCTAAAATTCTTTCTAAAGAAGTTTGCAAATTTTGTGCAACATTTTCTTGATCAATGTTTTTAGTTATAAAAACTTCATATGTAGCTAGCGCTTGTTTATAATTTTTAAGCATATAATAAAATTCTGCCAAATCAAATTCTGAAACAAATAAATCTTTATTTACTATAGATAAATCCTTATTTGCATGATCGTCCTTGCTATAATAAGAAATACAAGCCGCTGGCAAGCCTTTAAGCAGGTACCTGGCATAAACATATTCTGAATTAACAAAAGCCCTTTTGGCCGCTTTTATATGTCTAGATAATACTTCTGAAGAAATTCTAAAGGTAATTGGTACGGTATTACGATGCTCTTTTATACCTTCAAATAACGAATCTAATTTATCAATATTTTTGTTAATAATATCTTTATTATCTATGTTATTAAATTGTTGCTCATCTAGCACTAATGGTAGTAAATCTTGCATTATTTTAGATAAAATCAAAGTATCACTCTCTGATCTGCGATTATCTGGAACTTCTTGCTTATTGGAGGCTGCAAACGAATAAACACTAAATATTACTAAATTTATGATTAAATAATATTGAATTGCAGTTAGTACCTTAAATTTCATTAAAACCTATATAAAATAAAATAAACACCTAAACTACTCGAACTGAGGTTTAGGTATTTATAAAATAAATATTAAGGCAAAGCAAGTGTCTATTCAGGCGGCTCTAGCAACATTTTATTAGTTGAGCTTTTATCGTTGATAGTGTAAGACCTGTGTTGTAAGTAAGCATCTCTAACTAACACATATTCATCTACTCCAGCAGTCGTCATAAATGATTCTGTTTCTTGTAATTCTGACCTACGATTTACTACATAAGCAAATTCATAACGATTACGTGCCTTAGGTTTGAAATAATATGGCACAGTCATAACAGCATTTCCACAAAAACCGATACCATCCCGAACAGTGGTAGGTCCAACAATTGGTAAAACTAAATAATTTGAATTTTTATATCCCCAAACTGCCAAGGTTTTTCCGAAATCTTCCCGTTGATGCTTTAGTTTAGCTTTTGCCGCAACATCAAATAACCCACCAATACCTAAGGTAGAATTAATTGTTAAACGTGCAGTACTATCTATTGCTTGCTTATACTTGGTTTGTAATAGGCTATTAGCAATATTTGGTATTTCATTTATATTATTAAAAAAATTGCTAACTAATTTTCTCAAAGTTTCTGGAATCACTTTATCATAAATTTTACTAGCAGGCTTAATATACAAAGCATCTAAAGTTTTATTAAGTTTATAAAAACCCCTATTTAATGGTTCTAAAGGATCGTTTGCATTACTAACATATCTATTAGACGCACATCCTGTTAACAAAACCAATGAAATTACTGTAGAAATTTTTAAATGTTTTATCATATTTGCCAACCATCTCTTAATATTTAAAATTTGTTTTTATACACTACAGCATAAAAGTTTTTTGGTTTTTGTAAAGTTTATTATGTTTAAATTATTAATAATCGTTATTCATAAATGACAGCATACCAATATCATTTGGCAAATTAAATTCATAAGTTTTTAATTCACATATGGTATTTATAATATTTATTTTATGGATCTTTAATTTTACATCCCATAATAATTCATATTTTTTTATGTTAAGTTCTTTATGGCAATTATTTAATAATTTTTTATGCAAATTATATTTAACATCAATTTTTTTTGCTAATATTTCTGACTTAAAAACATGTTCTGAAAATTTACTTGTATAGTTTAATTTATAAATCTGTGGTTCTATATTTAAATCTTCGTATAAAAAAATTATATAATTAGAACGCAAAAAAAACTGAGCAATAGGTTGTTTGCTGGTTATAATGTTCAATATAATATTTAAATTTTGATTAGAGTTATCTGCATGTATTAATTTGATGACATCTTGAATAATATTAGTTTTGTCATCTTTGTCTCTAGAATGTAAATAAACCGTATATTTTAAATTAGAGTTGCTAGTAGCTATATTAAAAATATCAGAGCCAACAATATAATTTATATTATTGACATTAAAATTTTGCAAAAACAATTTATAACTCGCAACATCATAACGCCACAATGCATTATTGTTATCTAAAAAAAACACTTGTTGCGCCTGATCCTCACCAGACAAATCTATTATTTGTATTTTATGTGCATCAATATTTTGTTCTTGCAAAACCATTTTATAATATAATTTTTTCTGTTGAATTAAATTCAAATTGCTTGTTTTTTTATGACGAATCCCAAAATATCCATATAATTTATTATCAATATTAATTTTATAGACATTGATTCCATTTGGGCAAAAAAAAGATAAGTTGTCTGGCAGAAACCCTATTTGTGGTAATTTTTGAACATCCAGATCTGCTATTGCAAGTTTCAGATCTAAATCTAATTGAGATTTATACATGTATTGTTCATTAGTAAAAATATTTTTATAAGTAAAAATATGATTTAATTCTACTAAGACCATCAAAAGTGTTAATTTCATGATAATGAGCACTAAAACCATATTAGCTGAGGCAATATTCAATTTATGGTACAAGCCACAATAACTCTTGCTTATAAACAAGCGTTTACCCACTATTTCTAACTTCTATTCCAATAGTGAAATTTTGTTCGATTAATTGATTTTTAAATAATAAATTAATTAGCAGATATTTATTAAATATCCAACCCAAATCTGATGCATCCATTAGCTCTGAAGATAATTCTGATCCAAGCGCTTGGACAGATAGATTTTCCAGATCATCAACAATAGCTTCCGCATGATGATTAGTGTCTAAAGACAAATCATCCATATACAAACTATATGAATCAGATTTATAGTTAGTATTTTTGGCAATATAAAATGCCAAATGTTTAACTCGAAAAACTTCTGCACCACGTTTAAATTTTTTTATGAAATTATTGGTTATATTATATGGTTTATCGTGCGCCAACTGTGTTCCTACAAAATTAGACAAAACAAACCTTTGGATACATTTTAAATCTGCAATAATCATTTGATCTCCAGCTTGCCAAGCATTATCAAGTAAAGCAATTCTTAATTTGCTGTCATTTTCTAGCATATCTTCGGTTAAAAAAGTGACTCGTTCTGGAATATCATAAACCAATAAAATATCCGTGTTTGACTTTATTTTATGATCAATTATTTTACGTAAAACTTTATCTGTCACAAAATTTGTACAATTTGCAACAGTTGCTTTACATACGGCAATTGGGGCTTGCGGTATAACCTGGTGTCCACCAGCAGTATAAACACTACCATATTGTGGAAATGGTATGGAACTTACAAAACCTTTATAGCCAGCTTTTCTTATATTGTCTCGCAAGAAAAAATCTGCAACATTTTGATTATATAATATTGTTATTTGTTGTTCTATTTTTAACAATTGTTTTTTTACTAAACTATACACCTGAAACAAAATTAATATTATTATACTGCTTATTAACACAGAAATTAATAATTGTTCTAAACTTGTCGCAAGATAATTGCTAACGCTATATATTTTTTGTTTTACTATACAATTTTGATATTTCATTTAACATCTCGGTACATAATTGTTCATTGTGATGTGCAAAATAACAAGCAGTTTTATTTTCATCTAATACAAGCATTTCGGTTTGGGATTTTAAATGAGATGAATACTTAAGCATATCTAATAAAAACATATTAATTGCTGTGACACCAAAGCTCAAAATCAACAAAGATATTATGGATCCTAAAATAGTAAATGCTTTAGTGTTTTTAGGTTTTTTAATTTTTTTTGTTTTTATAATTATTAAAATTGCCATTCATATAATATAAAAATTTTTACGCAGCAAAAATATAGCAAATTTATGTTTATTATTACGTAATTCTTTTTTCGCCCCCCTCTCCCCTGCCCCACTGCCATTAAGTTAAGCCATCCACCCGGCGGCTAACGCCGCCACCCTCCTTCGAAGCGAAGG
>CAIJNR010000053.1 GCA_903822055.1 uncultured Francisellaceae bacterium
CAAACGTTATACTGTCAATTGGATTGGACTTTAAAATTTTTTTTAAAATCCTATATATTGCAAAAACACAATAAACAAAATATAAATAATCTTTTTGCATTATTAAATAATATTTTTTTTTAAACTCAAGATCTTTCCCATCAGTGTCACGATTTAAGAGAAAAAAAGATAGATCAAAAAGTTTGCGGTGCATATGTAAAAATTCACCATCAGCATAAGGCTCAATAAAACAAACCTGCTCCGCCTCTGTTATTGTAGGAAAGCACCAAGGTCCAAGAACAATATCTTTTTTAATATCAAATTCGCTATCAACTTCAGTAAAATAACATTTTTTCATTGCTTTATGTAACATCTTTTATTTTACACAGTTCATTTGCCTTAATACTCGTGCCTTTTGTAATTTCATTACAAGCCTTGTTACCCAATAGCTTTTCGTAATCTTTAGGTTTAGCTCCATACCCTGGTCTAATAACTTTTATATTTTCTTTGGTAAATTCTTCACCTTTCATAATATCTCGAACGGCATAAACACTACGTCTAAATACTTTGTTTTTTATTTCACTATCACTACGTTGGTAATTTATTTTACCAATTGCCATAGCAGCATCATATGTCGCATCACATAAATATTTTAATTCATGTGGTTCTAATGAAAATGCAGAATCAACACCACCTTCAGATCTATTTAAAGTAATATGTTTTTCGATAACTGCAGCACCTAATGCAACAGCCGCAATAGAAACAGTAGTCCCCAAAGTATGATCAGACAAACCAACTTTACAGGTTGGAAACGTTTTCTTTAAATCTAGCATTGTAGCTAGATTGCAATTTTCTATTGGAGCTGGATACTCACTTACACAATGCAGTAATGTCAAATTTTCGCAGCCATTCGTAAAAGCTACTTCCACAGCCTCACTGATTTCATTTAATGACGCCATACCAGTTGACATAATCATAGGTTTTTTAAGTCGAGCCACATAAGCGATTAATGGAAGATGTACAAGCTCAAACGATGCAATCTTATACATTGGAACACATAACGATTCCAGAAAATCAACTGCCGTTTCATCAAAAGGTGTTGAAAAAATTGTAATGCCTAATTCTTTACCCTTAGCAAATAAAGCTTCATGCCATTCCCATGGAGTATGAGCTTCTTTATAAAGATCATAAAGCTTGTAACCATCCCATAAACCACCTTTAATAATAAAATCATTATTATCACAATCAATTGTCATGGTGTCTGCTGTATAAGTTTGTAGTTTAACAGCGTCTGCCCCAGCCTGCTTGGCTGCTTCTATTAGCTTGAATGCTCTGCAAATGTCACCATTATGGTTACCTGATAATTCAGCAATAATATATGGTTTAGTCATTCATGACCTCATACTTAATAGGCATAACAAAATCCATTTTGATCTTCTGATGCAACTTTAAACCCAGCTTTATTCATAACACGATGAGAAGCACTATTTTCTTTAAATACAAAAGCATTAATAGTTTTTCCAAAAACTATTTTTTTAGCAAAACCTATAGCTATAAAACCAATTCCTCTTCCTTGAAATTCAGGCATTACATACCAACTTAATTTCCAAGAATCACTGTCGGCACAATAGTCTAAACGTAAAGTTCCACATGGTTTTCCATCAATAATAATTTTTTCAAATATAACGCTTAAACTATTTATTTTTTTATAAAACCAGTTCTTATGTTCCTCATATGATGGGCTTGTTTTATTAAAAGAATATAATCGTATTTCAGAATTTTGCTGCCAGTTAAAAATCAAATCAACGTCTTCTTCACGCACTTTCGCATGAGAAACAAGACGGTTTAATTTATCATAATTTCCTGCTAAATAATTTACTAATCTTAATGTGCCTAACCCATCAATTGCTCTCAATATTAATTCATTTTGTTTTTGATAATTAACACTACAATTATCGTAAAATTTTTTGAAATCAGGATAAGACAACATATTGATTATTAAAGACTGATTGTCTGCGGTTTGAATAAGGTATTGTGGCAATCCTAAACAACACCTTTCCCATACACTACTACCTGCAGCTCCAATAGCTAAATCTGCTTCATACATCAGTTTCGGCATGTCTGCATTAACATAAATACTACATTCATTTGAAAGATCATTAATATAATTTTTTATAACCTCAGCATTTTGTGACGCAAACCCTAGAACAATATCAATAGCTCCAGAAAATCCTGATTGTTTAATCATCTCTAAAACTTTTAAAGTATAATTTTCAGGATCACTCCCACCCATAGAAACTAATATACGCTTAATTTCTGTTGTCTTATGTCTTTTTTCAAGAGCTTTTGATCTAAGCTGAATAAATTCTTTCCGTAATAGTACATAATCACTACCAGCTAACACCTTACAATATTCTGGCACTAATGTTTTATAATCATTAGCATCACGACCATAAGTTTGATCAAGCAAAATATCACAATCATGTTTTTTATTAGCGAGATCATCAATAACCATAATTTTTTTTGCACAGGATCTAAAATGCTTTTCATATTTTTGATCTAGTTCGTAATTATCTACAATTAACAAATCACAACATGACGGATTTTTATAAAAAATTTCAGGTTCAATTCTATCAAAACGATTTAAACCATGAATAAATTCATAAGTTTCTGCAGTTGTTACTATTTTACAAATCCATCCCTGTTCAATTAAAGCATCAGCTAGCACACAAGATCTTATTGCATGGCCAGCTCCTATTAATGGGGATGCTTCAAATCGAAAAAGTGCCAGTTTTTTCACCAAAGTTACCTAATCTTGAACAGCGGTTTTATAACTGGACATTTTAGAGATTTCATTAAAGTTCCGTTTTTTAAACAATTAGATATAATTAAAAATACATCTTCTATGGCTTTTAAGATTTTATATTTCTCTAAGTCTCCATGTGCAAAATTTATATTTAAAGAACTATTAATTAAAATTCCTCTAGCAATCATCTCTTGAACAAACAAAGTTTTAATTTCAAAAGATGTGCCTTGTGGGTAATCCAAAAATTGAAAAATCTTCCATGGAGCATATCCGCCTAATATAATTATTTTTTCCAATCCATATTTAATAATTAATTGCTCTATAGAATCACCAAGATTTTTACCATAAGACCATAAATAATTAATAACACTACTTGTTTCAATTTTGTCTATGGTTGCAAGTGAAGCTGCTAACGAAAGAGCCTCTCCACCAAATGTACCTGAGAAAAAAACCTCTTCCATCTCTTTCATAATATCATCTCTACCCACAATAGTAGAAATTGGCATACCATTAGCTATAGCTTTTCCAAAGCAAGAAATATGAGGAGTAACACCAAAATATTCTTGAGCACCACCTAATGCAAATCTAAAACCAGTGACAATTTCATCAAATATAAATAATGATCCATATTTTTCACATAAATCTTTGACCCTTTGTAAATATCCATCTAATGGTGCAGTAAAATTACATGGTTCCATTATAAGACCTGCAAATGTTTCTGTTTTTAGTAAATTTTCTATGCAATTTAAATCATTATAAGGAACAGAAATAGATAATTCAGACACTACTTTTGGCACTCCTTTATTGCGCGTTGTAGTTCCAATATACCAATCTTGCCAACCGTGATAACCACAAACAATCATTTTATCGCGACCCGTATAAGCTCTAGCTATTCTGACCGCAGCCGAAGTTACATCTGTACCATTTTTAGCAAATCGAACTTTTTCTGCGGAAGGAATGATTTTACATAATTTTTCTGCTAATTGAATTTCTAATTCTGTTGCAAGACTAAATATAATGCCTTTTTGTAATTGGGTTTGGATAGCATAATTAACATCAGGATCATTATACCCAAGTATATTTGGCATCAAACAACTTACTAAATCTATATATTCATTTCCGTCTACATCCCACACTCTGGATCCATATCCATGAGTTAAAAACATTGGCGAATGATTCTTAGGATACTGGATATGCGATTTACTAAATGTTTGTGTACCTAAAGGAATTTTATTTAGAGCTTTCTCTAAAAGTACTGTAGAATTATTAAAATTTTCACACTGAATGTTTTCATTTTTTAATGATTTATCAAATCCTTCATTTCTTTTATACATTGATTGTACAATGTTAGAATTATTTTTTAAAGTTTCAAGAAAATCGTAAGTTGTAGCATTTTTCTTTGATTGTTTTACTAAATTCTCAATAAATTCCAAATCTTCTTTAGTATCGACTGTCCATCGATGCTTTTGTAAACCATTTATTGGTGATGAAACATTTAAAATCTTAAATTTATACTGGTTATTCCGAATATAAGATGTAACATGCTCACGATCGCTATCAAGTACAGCATTATAGTGAGCTTCTTCCAAAGCTTGGCTTGTAAAAGCTTCACAATCCAAACCATCTGGCCATGTAGGAGGCAAAGTATTACTTGCGTAATCTACCATACCACATGAAACTAAATATAATACTTGGCCAACAATATTCGGATCAAGCAAAGGACAATCGGCAGTTATTCTAACAATAATATCAGCTTTATACATTTTAGCTGCATCATAAAAACGATTTAAGACATCAATTTCGTTGCCTCTAAATATATCAACTGTGTTTATTTTACACCATTCAACAATTGGATCATCTAGTGTAGAATCAGATGTTGCAACTATAACTTGATCTATAGCAGGGATCTGAAACGCCGAATTAACTATCCATTGTAAAACTGGCTTACCATTTAATAGTGCCAAAACTTTCCCTGGAAATCTTGTAGCACCCATCCTTGCTTGAATAATTGCAACTTTTTTCATGTTAACACCCAATTTCTTGGATCTACTAGAGAGTGCTTAATATTTTGGAAATCTATGAGATTATCTAATACATCTAAGACTTCTATATTTTTTGAATAATTAATAACTTCTTGTAAATTATCTAACGAAGATACCCCGATCACCCACTTGTGCACCCAATCGTGAGTGCTGGCCCAAGATAGTAGGGCTTTTAATCTTGATTGATATGGTTCAACAGCTTCAATAAATTTCTTCCATAGTGGTTGTAACTCAACAAGTAATTGTGGTAAATGTTCAGATAACAATACTCCCTGAAGAAACAAAGAACGTGCATGAATTTCTATATCATTTATTTTAATATAATCTAAAAATTCATTATTAATAAAAGTTTGATTCAAGGGATTTAATGGAATCTGAATAATATCTGGAATTTTTATTGAATTAAAATTTTTAATATCTACTGGATCATAAACAGATACCCCAATTTTTTGAGCATAGTTACATTCTCTAAGGTAATCTAAAAAACTACTTAATTTTTTTTGATCTATTTTATCTAAATTTTGAGGATCATGTAACAAAATAGCATGGTATCCTTTAAAATCATATTGATCTATCGCTTTTTTTATTAAATCCAATATTGATTGATAATTATCAAAAACACTAAATTTACTAATAATTTTCATATGATTAATTTTTAAGTCTTTTTTAATCACACTAAATAAATCACCATATGCAAAAGCTGTATCAAATGTACAAATCCCAGAACGTATAGCAACATTAAAAATTGAATTAATATCTTCTTGTGCAAGCGCTGTGCCATTAGAAAGTATTCCATAAGATTTAGTAAAATTAGCAGTACCTATAACAATTTTATTAAGCATATTTATTCAATAATTTAATTACATTAAGTTGATCACTTTGTTTTAAACCAATATACAATGGTAAACTTAAGCACATTGAATAATAGATTTCAGTGCCAGGCAATTTAATAACACCAATTTTTTTTTTATAATACGGTTGCTTATACAATGGAATATAATGCACCTGCGTACCTATACCATTATCTTTTAATTCCGTCATAATTTTAGCACGTGATGTTCTTAATTTGTCATAATCAATATGAACAATATATAAATGCCAAGCAGTATCTGAATGATTTAATTTTTTAATTGGCTTTATATACTCGCTATTTGCAAACGCATCATCATAAAATTTCACTATTTTAGTGCGTTCCAATTTAAATGCTGCTAACTTTTCTAATTGGCTAACACCTAAAGCACAGTTAATATCGCTAACACGATAATTATACCCAAGCTCTTGCATTTCGTAATACCACGGTCCAGCTTCATCGCTTTCCCAGTCTGATTTTTCACGCACTATTCCATGACTACGCAATAGTTTTAATTTTTTTGCAATTTTAAGATTATTAGTCGTAACAGCACCACCTTCACCCATCGCAATAGTTTTAACTGGATGAAAAGAAAACGTACTAATGTCAGAAAAAGCATTTGAACCAATCGAATGCCTTTTATTATTTTGATCTATATAAACAGTACCAATTGCATGAGCTGCATCTTCAATTATTAATAAATTATGTTTTTTAGCTATATTGTATATAGCCTCTAAATCCTCGCATTGCCCGCCAAGATGAACATTGACAACAGCCTTTAAAGATTTGTCTTTATTAGTTAGAATGGCTTTTTCTAATATTGTAGCTGTCATCAATCCTGTTCTCGGATCCACATCTACAAAAATAACATCGGCACCAACATATCTAGCTGCGTTAGCAGATGCTAAAAAAGTAATAGCCGGGACTAATACTATATCACCCACACCTATGCCTAATGCTAACATAGCTAAATCTAAGGCTGTCGTTCCGTTAGAACAAGCCACTGCATACTTAGCATTAACTGCTTTTGCTAATACATCCTCAAATTTATCAACCATTGGACCACAAGTTAACCAATCACTTTGTAACACCTGTATTACAGCATCAATGTCTTGTTGATCTATAAAATGTCTTCCGTATGGGATCATTTTTAAATGTCTAATTATGTAATGTTTTAATTGTTTAAAATGCCAGCAAGTTGCTCTTTAGTTACCCATTCGGTATTAGTGTCGCTAGAATAAACTATTCTTTTACCAAGAGGCTTGTTTGGAATAGATTTATTCCATGATTTAACATTTAAAAACCCTGGAATAACAACATACCGATCTTCCATTTCCACTGTCTGCGGAGCTTCATCAGCTGTCAGCATACACTCATGAAGTTTTTCACCAGGACGAATACCTATGATATGAGTTTGAACACCTGATTTAATAGCCTGTACCAAATCAAGTATTTTCATACTGGGAATTTTTGGAATAAAAATTTCTCCACCTAGCATTAAAGACAGATTTGATAAAACAAAATCAATGCCCTGAGGCAATGTTATCCAAAATCGTGTCATCTCATGATCAGTTATAGGAAGTGATTTAGCACCATCTTTAAGTAATTTTTGAAAAAATGGAACAACACTTCCCCTAGACCCTATAACATTTCCATAACGTACCACAGAGAAAACAGTTGGATCAGAACCTCGAATATTATTGGCTGCAATAAAAATTTTTTCTGCGGCAAGCTTACTGGCACCATAAAGATTAATAGGGCTAACAGCTTTATCTGTTGATAAAGCTAAAACTTTATGAACACCATTTTTCAAGGATGCCCTAACAATATTTTCAGCTCCGATAACATTAGTATGAATACATTCGTATGGATTATATTCCGCAATTGTTACATGCTTTAATGCTGCTGCATGAAGTACAATATCGACGCCCCGTAATGCCATTTCTAATCTACTGTAATCACGAACATCTCCAATAAAATAACGTATAAATGTATATTTCGACTCTGGAAATTTTTGTGCCATTTCATACTGTTTTAGTTCATCTCTTGAAAAAATAATTAGTTTTTTAGGAGAATAATTATCAACAACTGTTTGAACAAACTGATTTCCGAAGGATCCAGTACCACCTGTAATCAAAATAGTTTTATTGTTTAATTCTGGTTTTTTAATAAGAAAATTTTTAAGCATATATATATCTCGTTTAAATTCAAAAAATTTTAAAAGTTTTTTCACTTCGCTTCATTTGTCATTAACCAAAAATACATGGATCTGTATTACATGTAATTTTATCTATACCGCCATCTTCCATAACAACTATTCGATCACAATCTTTAAGAGTCGTCAATCGATGAGCAATCATAATAACAGTATGATCCCTGCTAATGAAATTAATTGTTTCCATTAATTTACTTTCAGTTTCATTATCTAACGCCGAAGTCGCTTCATCAAAAATTAATACTTCAGGCTCTAGATACAAAGCTCTTGCAATAGCAATTCTCTGACGTTCACCACCTGATAACCTAATACCCCTCTCTCCAACAACAGTTTTAAAACCATTTGGTAAAGCATCAATAAATTTACGTAATTGTGCCGCATCTATTGCTGTATTTAATCTAACTGCATCAAGCTCTTTTTCACCAAAAGCAATATTAGCCTCGATTGTATCATCTATTAAATATACAGACTGAGGAACGTAACCAATTTTTTTATGCCATTGATACGAATTAGCCGAATATAAACCATCTATTAATACTGAACCTTGATATGGTTTTAATAAACCCAACAACAAATCTATTAAAGTTGATTTACCAGAACCTGTTTCACCAATAATGCCAATACATTCACTCTTTTTAATCTCCAAATTAATATTTTTAAGCGCATCTTTATCAGTATTCAAATATTTAAAAGAAACATCTTTAAATATAATATTTTTGTTAAATTTAAAATCAGGCAGATCTAAATAACTACCATCAACTGCAACAGTCATATATTCATTATATACTCGCTCGATAGATGGAATATGTAATTTAAAAGAATTCAATTGACTAATAATCCGATTTAATCCTGGCATTAATCTAAATCCAACATATAAATACCCGCCTAAAATACCCATTATTTGTTGTGGAGTATCTTGTTTAAAACAAAGATAAGAAATAGTAAGTACAAACAATCCAACAAATAGCACTTCTATAACAATGCGTGGCAAATGATTAGTGGCTGCTTGCCTAGCTTGTACTTTGGATTTTTTCAACGAATGCACTTGATAAGCATTTATAAAAACATCTCGCTTACCTAACAATACAATTTCTTTAAATGCATGAAAAAACTGTACTAAATTTTGACTGCTCAATACAGAAGCTGTCTGTAATCTTTGTCCCCAACGATAAAAGAGTGGAAATAATCCTTTAGCTACTATTAAACTACAAATACCACCAACACCAAAAATAATAATAGCCAAAGATGGGTTCATCACTATAATCATCGCAAGCAAACAAACGAAAATAACGCTTTCCGAAATAATTGTTGCTAGCGAAAGCATACCACCCGAAAACATTGATTCTGCATCTCCACCAACAACAGTGAGCCCCATAGATGAGTTGCGAGTTAGATAGAATCCATAATCACTTGTTGCATAGCGTTGCAATAATTTATTTTTAAAATGATAATTCATTTTTTGAATAGTAAAATTTTGATAAAAAACTTCGATCGCCGCAATAGAATTTTTAATTAAATAAGTAATACCACAGATTATTGCCATATAAAATACTATGCGAGCTGATGATAAATTATTTCCCAAACCTATGAGACTAATATATTTTTGAGCTGCCTCTGGTTGATTAAGTGCCTGAGCAAATACTATTATCACTGATGCAGTTATAACTTCTAACAAAGAAGTACATAATGCAAAGCATACAATGCCAGCCCATTGCCATTTTTCTTGCTTACTAAGCAAAAAACGCAATTTTTTAATAGTTGATTTTATAGATGGAGATGACATGTTTTATTTTTTTATTATATAAACTCTAAAATTCTTTTAACATATCCCGATAGATACATTCTATTTCATAATTAGGAATAGCAAGCTGATGCATATAATGACTACCAGATAAAATTGGCTCACCTATGGATTTTAAATAACCCATAGACCATAATAAACTCCATATTACTTCTTCGTTAACATCTTTAATTTGTTCAAATGATAAGTATTCATTTATCACCGATTCAATATAACTACCAGCTAGTAGCTTATTTAATTTTTCTTTAACTAATTCTCTAGAATTTAACAACGCAATTTTTAATAATTCTTCTTCACCTGTTTTAACCCAATATGGTTTAAATTTACCTTTTTCGTAAATACAATTTAAAATAGACCATGGATTATAAATATTTTCTAAAGATCCATATTTATACCCGCCATACCAACGTGATATTTCTTTAAGATCAAGGTTAATATTATTTTCTTCTAATAAATCTATCATTTCTTGTTCAGAAAAACCAAATGATTGGCTATATTGTTCTTCTATTAATGAGTATGATTTTAAATTATTCAGATCAGAAAGCATGTGATTTTTAGATAATTTTAAAACCCCAGTCATAAATCCAAACTCAAGGGCATCATTACTTTTTAAAGCTGCACCAAACATATTTTCAAAAAAATTAATTAATTCTGCAAAATAAGGCTGTCCATAAGCTGCATTCAATGGTGTATCATACTCATCTATTAATATAATTACTTTTTTATCGTAGTGTTTATATAATAAATTTGAAATTGTTCTTAAAAATTCTTGCAATTCAACTTCATTAATTTTGTTATCTTTATTTATGCCCTTTAATTTTTCCAAATCATGTCGTTCTACGTCCATTAATTTACTGCTGTTGGTTAGCTCTGGAAAATGTTTACAAACATTTTGTACAACATTAGTCATTCTATTTAAAAATTCTTGATAAGTCTTCTCTTTAATATTCTTAAAACTAACAAATATTACTGGGTAATTACCTTGATATTTTTTTAAAAAATAGCCTTCTTGCACACTAGCAATTTTTAAATTACTAAAAAGACCTTTAGTAGAATAGGTATTAACTTTTGGAGAAAAAAAATGTTGTAACATCGACATGCTTAAAGTTTTTCCCCAACGACGAGGTCTTAAAATTAAAGATAGCTTTACCCCACTTTCTATAAGCTCTTTAATCATCAAACTTTTATCTATAAATAAAAATCTTGAATTAGGTGAAATTAATTCACTAAAATTATCTATACCAATTGGGATTTTTTTTGTACGTCTGTTAAATTTTTCCATAGCTACCGCAGTCCGGGTGAATGAACACAAGGACTGCAAAGTTTAATTCCCTTAATTTATATTCTTTACCAAACCATTAAGTTTTAATTATTCTAAATTAAAACTGTGTTTTTTTATACAACTTACAATTCATGGTATTACCCTAGAAATATGAAGTAGCTTTAACGTTAAAATTTTTTGACAATCAACTTTCTCAGTAATAGCATCATAAGTATCTTGTGGACTTGTAACATCAGTAACTAACACAGCATCGTATTTTTTTAAATCCAAATTTTGGTCCACAATCGATACGTGCACGCCAATCCCTTGAGCCACTAATTGTGCAATATCTGCCAAATCACCAGCTCCTACTAAAGCAATATTCAACCACCCATAAGACTTACATGCTATAAATGCTTCTTCACACTGAACCTTAGCATCACGAAAAAACGTCAATGATCTAGCTAAATAATCCTTAACCATAAAACTTTTTTCTTTAAAGCCACTAGGAGTCAAGAAGTAAGCAATACGATTAGATGATATTTGAGAACCACGGATCCAACCTTTAGTAAGACAACGCTTTAAATATTGATTCATTAAACCTAATGCAATTCCTAACTCTTGCGCCAATCCACGCTGAGTAAAAGAAGGATTACTTTCAATCTCAGTAAGAAGATGAACCATAACCTTTTGTTCTGTTTGTTCTCTGGTATCTTGAAAAACTGCCATTTTATATTTCTAACTAATATTTGAGATAAATAATCTGCATGTGTTCATGAACAAAACTTACACTAAATGCTAGTATTGATCAATATTTTTTATGAAGGATCTGCATGAAGATATAAGCATCTACACAAATTTTAAAAAAATCTTGGAAAACAATAATAACCTATTCTGCCTTGATAAGAATAATTTATCGTTTTAGAAGTAGATGGATTAGTTACAGCATTATAATTAGTTAATAATAATTCTTTCCAAATACACCTTGGAGTATGATTGTTATTTTTTGATAAACATGTATTTTCATGATTATTAACCCATCCAGTACCTTCAATAATACGAGATAACTTTACTGCTATCTTATCTTCTGCATAAACAAATAATTCTTTATTAACAATTTTTTGCTTTTTAGTGATATCAATTATTGACCACAAACCGATTATTGCAGATATCGGTTGAATATTATTATTTTGCATAATCTCGTTAACTGTAAAGCATTCTAATACTTTTACTGATCCTGTAAATTTATTATTTTTATTTAAAAAAATAATAAATTTTTTATCAGAAACCTGTATATGGATCTCCTGTCTAAGAGCAGCAAACAATACTTGAGTCTGCCCCATATTTAAAAAACCATCTTGATTGCCATATCTTGCAAAAAAATTCAAAAAATCCAATTTGGTATTATCATCTGGATAATTGTTGGATAAAACTTGAAAAAATGTTTCAAGTTCAACACCTTTAAATGTTAAATAATCATTTTTAGTTATAATGAAAAAACAATTACGATGAATATCAGTTCTTGTTTTACGAGAAACCAATATCTCTTTATGATCAATCAAATCTATCTTAGTACCATTTACTATATCTTCAACTAAACAAGTAAGTGTTTCTTTATCAATAGCAATATAATTGTTAATAAAACGAACAAGTTCACGTACATTTCGTTTACCATCTAATTCGTAAGGAATTGCCATATCGAATAAACAAATGCTTCTTATCAAACCATTTACAAGTTCCATTTTACCTGGTTGATTATCTTTAAATAAAAATGATCGCTTATTGTATATTTGCGTCGTAAATCTAAGCATAAATAAAAATCCTAATAAATACATGATTTATTAATATATTATAGCAATAGTTAATATGGTCTTAATTTCTTGCCAATTATTTTAAGCTGCTGTTCTGCAACATTATACATTTCTTGTGCTAGAACAAGTTGCTTTTCTGCCATCTGATATTTTATTGTTACGCTTGTATATTGTTTAAATAATTCCCTAACACAACCACCTCTATATAAGCTTTGAATTTTAATAGCAGCTTTTCGTGATTTTTCCAATATAACTTGTAAGCCAATACCAATAGCTTTCTCTAAGCTTATTTTAACAACTTCCTTATATTGATCAGGGACACTTAAAATAGTACCATATGACGTATAAACAGCTTTTACATCTAACCCAAACAAGCCATCCTGTTGCCTATCACTTAATTTGTCATAATAATTGATCATCGCACAACTTCCCTTTGCATTAAGTAGCATATCTCGACATTCAATATCTACACTGGCATCAGAACTCTTATATTTTGGCAATTGTTTTCGTATGTTTCGCATACGTTTTTCATCTAATTTTAGTAATTTTGATGCATGCACAAGGATCCAACCGCTATTATCTTGCATATAGCTGACAACAATTTTTGCTTGTGCATTCTTAATATAATTCATGTTCATTGATAAATTTTCTACATAACGAATTTGCATATCAAACTCAGTCTGTAATCGAACCGCATGCAAAGAAAAATTTTTATGTATAGGTAAGATGTGTTTTATTAAAATATGCTCGTAATCTGGTACTAAATAAGAACTACCATCTGTAATACATTGACCATGCAAAATTTTAAGCATTTCAGGAATTTTTTTTAAAGCAATATACTCAGACATCATTGGAACTGATATTATCTTTACATCTTTTCCTTTGAAGGCATTTTTTACTAAATCTATCAAATCTGTTGGCACTAAAATAGCAATCATTTCTTGTATACTAAATTCATGTTTTGTTTTTATTTCAGTTACCTTGGTAGTCAAGCATTCAGGAGCATGAATTAAAAATTCCCCTCTATTTTGGCTATAACCATCATAACTTACTTGTTTTAATGGCAAATTTGTTCGATATTCATAACAAACATTTATTGTACTATCAGGATTTGTTTTATACGGAACTATAGAATGATTAGTCGGTGGAGATAAAACAAAAACCACATTATTACACAACCTTAATTGAATTTGTTTTGCAATTAATAAATGCTGCTGTGGAAATTGTAGTGGCCATGGTCTTTCTAAGGAAATGCCAAATACCCCAGTATATTCTTCCCATAGTGCAGTTTTAATGGCAATAGATTGTTCTTGCGTATCTTGACATTTATCAAGTTTGATAAAATTAACACAAACATTACTTTGTGTTTCATCGCTACCAAATCCAACACAACTAGCTAAACAATTTTTTATTTTACTAAATGGTAGGATCCCTAATTGGGCGATAGAATTTAAGGTATTTTTATTTAATTCCTGAGTATATTTTCTTAGATCGTTTTTGAGATCTTTGCACCATGGCATTTGTATAATTCCTAAATAAGTACTATTCAATTAAAAATTTCTAGTTTTAAAATAATCGGCAAATCGTTGTAACAATTTAATTTTTTTATTGTTATAACCAGATAAATTTTGCAATGCAAGAATTGCTAAATTATAGTGCTCGTCTAATTGTTGTTTAGCACCATTCAAGCCTAATAAACTTACAAAAGTTGCTTTTTGTGCTTTCTGATCAGACTTGCTTGTTTTACCAAGGGTTTCTGTTGATTGTTCAACATCTAAAATATCATCTTTAATTTGAAATATTAAACCAAGATGATGCCCATAAACTAACAACTGCTGTTTTATCAATTGATTATCACCATCATTACCACTATTAGCCAACAACGCTAATTCTATACAACTATTAATTAATGCCCCGGTTTTATATATATGTATGCTTTCTAAATCTTTTAAAGATATTGTTTTGTTTTCGCTTTCAATGTCTCTAGCTTGACCACACACCATGCCAGAAAATCCAGATGCTTTGGCTAACTGCAGAACCATATCACTTCTAACAGAAGCTTCCCATGGATTAAATTTTTGATCAGACAAAATTTGAAACGCCAATGCCTGCAAAGCATCTCCAACTAAAATTGCTGTTGCTTCATCAAAAGCCTTATGGCAACTAGGGTTACCTCGCCTTAAATCATCATCATCCATAGCAGGCAAATCATCATGAACCAAGGAATAACAATGAATTAATTCTATACTGGCCGCTGCAGCATTCAATTTAGTTAACTCTATATCAAACAGGTCTGCAACAGCATAAACTAAGGCTGATCGCACGCGTTTACCATTATTTAACAAACTATATTTAGTTGCGACAAATAGCTTGGACGGATGATTTAAAAAATTTCCAGCAATTTGCTGCAAAAAATCATTAATTAAATTTTGGCAATAGCTCAAAAAATATAAATAAGATTGCAGTGAGTTGTCTATTTTAATATAATCCTTAGTTTAAACATTGAGCTAAATATGGAAATAGGCATAAACAGATGGTATACCAAAAGACTAAAACTTTAACAAGTGTAAAAAGTAATGCAATCAAGCATTTTAATAAATCTAATTATTATTTAACCCATATTGAATTTTTACGTAGTAACTTTTCTTATCTAGTTGATTATAAAACTCAAGTAGGACAATTACATCCTATTTTTAAAATGGTTCAACAAGACTTGTTTGATGAAGATCCATTTGTAGTATACGGAGCTAGCCTAATCGCAACATTGGCATTTGCAGATCAAAATTTATATCATTAAATTTATTTCGTACATTGCTTAAATTAAATTTCAATCATAGGAGGTAATTATGATTTTAGTAGGAAGACAAGCACCAGATTTTACGTCAGCCGCAGTACTAGCTAATGGAGAAATTATTAATGATTTTAGCTTTTATAAAACCATCAAAAATAAATATGCATTATTGTTTTTTTATCCTCTTGATTTTACATTTGTTTGTCCTTCTGAGCTAATCGCTTTACATAATCGAATACAACAATTCCAAGAACGTAATGTAGAAGTTATTGCAGCATCTGTAGACTCACATTATACCCATAATGCTTGGCGTAATACATTGGCAGAAAATGGCGGTATAGGTAAAATCAATTTTACCTTGATTGCTGATTTAAACCATACAATTTGTCAATCTTATGGGATTGAACACCCAGAATTAGGTGTTGCATTGCGAGGAGCATTTATTATTGATAAAAATAAAATAGTACGTCATCAAATGGTTAATGATTTGCCATTAGGAAGAAATATAGATGAGCTGATCAGATTAGTTGATGCTCTACAATATCACGAACAACATGGTGAAGTTTGTCCAGCTGGTTGGAGCAAAGGAAATAAAGCCATGGCAGCAACCCCAGAAGGAGTTGCATCCTATTTAGGTAATTACGCTAAAGGGTTGTAAAAAAACGGCATCCAAACATACAGTGCCAAGGTATTCGTCAACATAATTGACAAATACCTTGGCAATTATAAAAAGCCTTAATTAATTTATTGGGCGTTGTTTTTTGTCATGTTTAGTTGTTGCTTGCGTTGACCCATCAGTTGTTGGTCCCATTATTGGGCTTCTGAAGACTAATGATGATTCAGACTTAGGAGTTCCAAGTAATCTGTGGTTGTGCTGTTCAATAATTTTCAAACACATTGGAGATAATGGAGGACGTACTAATTGAGTATCTATTACAACAAAAGGTGCCTTTTCTTTTTCCATAAAAAGTCTTTCTAAAAAATCGCCATTAATGTTGCCTGCCATTTTAATAATTGGTGGGTTGCTCTTTTTAGATACTCTATTTAAAGCTAGTGCAAATAGTTTTTCTTGAACATCCTCTAATCCATCAAAATTCCCATGAAGTTTTGGAAATACTATATGATTTCCATTAATCTTCATTAATGCTCTTTGACCATATACAACTTTACCAACTTCATCGTTAGCACTTAAATTAGATGTTTTACCTTTATATACTCCTTCATACTTAAGATGATTTGTTTTTAGAAACTTTCCGCATGTACCAGAAGTAAAGAATGTTTTACATCTTTTTGGTTTAAACCCAGTTCCTTGTGTATTTAAAATAGATTTGATAAATTTTCTTTCTATTTTGTCTGCCACTCGGTGCCTTTTTTGGTTTAATTCTTTTATACCGTTGCTTATAACAGTGTGCGCACGATCAATTTTTTTTATAAAACCTGCTGCCATACTGGTCATGTTTGCAGCAAAATCACTGGATTTTTGCTTGGATGCATGCTTAAGCTTTGTTAAAAAAGTTTTAGTTTCATCTTTAAGTGCTTCTATTTCTCTTTTAATTTTTGGCATGATCTCTTTATCTTTTGCAATTGCTTGTGCTTCAAAGTGATCAAACATATACGCTAGATCTGTTTCTACAGCATTAATTTGTCCTTGTATCTCCGCTTGTTTGTTACCAGTATTTCTAGATAATCGTTGCTGTAATTGAAGAAGTCTATCTTTTATATTTTGTACAAATTGATTTAGTGGAGTTGATTCTACTGGATGTATTCTTCCTAACGCCATAGCAGCTGCAGCTATATCATCATAATTTGCATCGGGTATTTCATGTTTATGTCTAACGTCTAATGCATCAGTGCTTGCATTTAATGCCCTTAAGTTTACAGGTTTTAAAAATGTAATAGGCGTAATATCTTCTTCTTGTGATGCAGGATTTATATGTTCTTTTTTCCCAGTAAGAAGTTCCATAACTTCTGCGTCATATTGTCTTTGTCTGCGCGCCCTGTCTTCATCTATTCCTTTAAAAAAATCTTTATCGCTTATATCGCTTTTCTGTGATGGCATTTTAGATAGTCCTCTAATAGCATCTATATCTTTCTTTCCGCGCTGTAGGACCTTTTGTTTAGCTCTACTTTTTAAATATGCATCTCTCTTGGCGTTCAATCTATCTTTTAGGTTTTGTAATTTAGATTGTTTTGCAGGTTGATTACGATTTGATAGATCACGTTCATCTTCTTCCACAGCTTGCAATAAAGGCTTGGTTAATTCTGATTCGTCTTCTTGGCTCATGATTACTGATCCAGATTTATTCCTTTTGCCGGAAAATTTTTTAGCTAACACTTGCAAAAGATTAAATTTTGTTGGAGTTATTCTAGTGGTTGGATCAAATAATTCAATTGCTTCTGCAGCAACATTTATGCCTTGTTGTGCTGCTTTTGGTTGATTACTACTAGATTGTTTGGTGCGTTGTTTTATCATATCTTTTATTGAAGAAATAAGAGCTTTCTCTTGATTTAATCTTTGTATACATGCTTCCTTTAATTTTTTGATATCTAACATATTTTCATTTGCTGGATCCATTTGCTGTAACATGAACATCATTACATCAGTTGACTTTGTTTGGTCTTGCTTTATTAGGAGAATAGCTTGCGTTGTGATTGCGTCTTTTAATTTTTGGTTAGAGTCTTTACCTCTATAAGCATTAAGTACCAATTGTAGTTCTGCTATATTGTCAATTTTGCTGGTTATATTTAATGCTGACGTTAAATTGAGATTATTCATATTATAATTAGTTGATTGTTCCGCAGTAGCTAAGTGTTGTTTGTCTATAGTGCTTAATGGCATAAATCCCCCTAAATTCTTCGATAAACTATATTCACGTAAATAACTATTTTAAACTTAGGTCAGATTTTAAAATTTTTCCATTGCAGTTGCACTTTATAAAAAAGATCTTTTAGGTATAGGTGGTATTGGTATTCTATCGCAAACTACATTCCAATATGCCCAAGAACGTGGATCCATAACTCCTGGTGGCGCATTTTCTAATGCTTCTGCAAAATCTTTAATAGTTAAATACTTATTAACTATTTTTAGATCCTCATGTACCCCATAAGTCATTAAATATGCTAAAAAATGAATTGGGTTAGATAAAGTGTCTTCTGGTGATTTAAACCACACTACGTGCGATGCAACTATTAATAATTCTTGAGTGATTGGCAGCTTAATTGTCATAAATTTATTGTGCGCCTAAAGGAAAACTCTTTAATTTAGGTACAAGGTTCAAATCTACGTTTTTTACAGTTTGTAAAAACATCTGTTTTAATTCGCTATTTAGTGATTGCAGCTCTGGCTCTTCAAAGTAACACATGGCTTTTAGAGTGATATACGGATTAAATTCTTGGCCGTATACCGCTGTTCCACATGCCAAAAGCATTTCCATTGATAATTTTCCCAAGGTTAACAATCCATAAATATCTAAATAATCTTTTGCCTCAGCACGTTTTTGAATAACAGCAATTTTAGTTCCAGCTAAATCTTCTAGACTAGCAATTCTTAAATTATTAAATTCAACAATAGAAGGAGCATTAATTTGGTGAATATTTAAACCACCAAAAAATGAAACTAATACATTACCCTCTCTTTCTATGGAACAAGTTAATGTATTTTCTGATTTTTGCAATATCTTAGCATTTTTTAAATAAGGTATTACTTTATAGAGTAATTCCGGATCAAACGATTTTGAAGAAAAAAAATCAAAATCAATAGATCCTCTATGGCCTAACCTTAATGCTAAAGCGGTACCACCATACAATATAAAATCATTTGGGGTTACAGCTAATTCATTCCAAAGTAATAGTTGTGGTTTGGGTAAAGTTTCTAATTTTGGTTGTACAATAGATGCATTAAACATATAATATGATTTTAACAGAAAAGTTTATTTTTACCAATAATTTACTATTAAATAAAAATATGAAATCAGTTATAATTATCCCATCACGTTACGGATCTACACGCTTTCCTGGAAAACCACTTCATATGATTTCTGGAAAGAGTTTATTACAACGAGTTTGTGAAACGGCAACAAAAGCTGCGAATAAATTAAAAAATGTTAACGTATATGTTACAACCGATGATCAAAGAATTTTTGATCATGCCAAACAACTTAACATGAAAGTTATTTTAACTAAACCTGATTGCCCAACTGGTAGCGATCGTGTTTTGCAAGCATTAGCTGATCTGCAAGAAGTTCCTGATTTTATCGTTAATTTTCAGGGAGATGCAGCTTTTACTCCACCGAATATTTTAGAAGCAATTATTACTGCTGCTGAAAAGAACGACAATCCAAATATTGTTATAACACCAGCAGTACAACTTAGTTGGGAACAATTAGATCGATTTCGCGAAAGAAAAAAAGAAACTCCTTTTAGTGGAACTTCGGTAGTATTTAATAATAACTTTTTTGCCTATTGGTTTTCTAAAAATATTATTCCTTCTATTACTAAAGAACATGATTTAAGGAAAAATTCTGATTTATCCCCAGTTTATCGTCACATCGGAATTTATGGCTACAGCATACCAATCTTGCAAAAATTTGTGGCAGCTCCTATGTCTAAATATGAAAAACTTGAAAGTTTAGAACAATTAAGATTTTTAGAAAACAATATTCCTATTAAAGTTACTGTTGTGAAAGATTATATTTACTCATCTGTATCTGGTATAGATTCTCCTCTCGATGCTGTAAACGCTGAAAACCTACTTAGACAATATGGTGAATTAATCTAATGAAAATCTTTTTAATCCGACATGGAAACACTTTTGGAGATGATCAAATCGGTGGTAAACGCGTTTTTATGTGTGGTTCCAAAAACAATATTCCTCTAGTTGATTCCGGCCGCAAACAGGCTCGCTCCATAGCTAAATTTTTAGGATCCAAAAATATTAAGGCTATATACTCAGGTCCATTAATTCGCACATGGGAACATGCAGTTATTATACGAGAACATCTTATTCAACAAAAAAATTTTGAAGCACCATTATATTTAAGCGAAGAATTAATCGAATTAGATTATGGAAATTGGGCAGGGCTTACTACATTGGGAGAAACCAAAGAAACCAATGAAGTAATTGCAAATTTTGGAAAACAAGCATGGGATGACTGGCAACAAAAACGTATAATTCCAAATCATCCACCTCATTCTTGGATTGTTACAAACCAAGAATTAATAAAACAAATACACACTTTTTTTAATATGTTATCTACAAAATATAATAAAGATGATGTTGTAGTTGTAATAAGCAGCCAAGGTATTATTACTTTTGTAAATGAATTATTTGATGGTGGAATGGATCTTGCAATTAAAGAAAATCGTTTAAAAATCAACCCCGGTAATTATTGTGAAATCGATGCTATTGACGGTAAATTTAAGTTAATTGAATGGAACTTAAATTGTACTGTGTAGCATCGATTCTCTTAACCACATAGATTTTGTTTTATTGTTAATTGTTGCTCTATAACACCAATCATAGAATTTAAGATCTGTTTACTAACATCCATCACCCGAATCAAATCTTCCATATAATTTAATATTTCTGATTTGTTATTATAAAAGCAATTTAATTCAGTGTTTTTCGTTGACTTTAAATAGTTAATATATTTTCTTAATATACCACTAAACTCTAAAGAACTAACATCAATATTAACGGCAATGTTTTCAAAATGATCTTTAAAAATTTCCAAGTCTTGCAATAAAGATCTAACTAATTGCAATTCTTCGGATGGTAAAATAGAGTATTTATAATTTTTTACTATAACCACTGTCAATCTCCTCAAATAATAAAAAACAATTTGAAGATCCTATTATTATAATTATGGAACCTCCCATAAATTTTATTTAAAGCTACTACAAGGAACTTTTACATTGCACAGTCCCTCCCTTAGGCTACTATTCTAAATTCAATTCCATGTACAACAATTCCCAGCCTAATTATTTCATAGTCATGAAACTTTGCATCTATATTATTAATATTAATTTTTCCTAAAAACCGTTCTTTGTCTATTAATTTTAGATCTTCCAAATCCGTGTGTTCTGATAGCCTACTTGCTATGTATAGTTTTTTTCCATGATTAATTACCGTAAAATTCAAAATTTTCTTATAAATAGCAATATCCTGTGATTCAATAGCTATTTCATAAATGTTTGATTTGTTAATAGCTATTTCTCTAATTTCTATCATAATCAAAAACTGACATAAAAATTCTTTAAATTTAAAATATTTACCATCTGTAATTGAATTATGATGAATATAATAGCTAAGCATTGATTGATTTGTTAAATAACTTTTTGCATCTTCAAAAATTAATATTTCTTTCAAATCCTGCTCAAAAGCTAAAAAATCACCATCTAATAAATTTTTTGCAGCTATATCTAAGATCGGATTTAATGCAAACCATTCTTGTATATATTCGTTAATTAGCTGTGATATTTCTTCGTGAGGTAGTTTAATATGGTGCGTTGTTGATGAGCCTGCCATAGTAAAATATCCAGCATGCACTAGTACACTCCAAAGATACTCTAAATCTGCATTAATCTGTCCTAAAGATGTTTGTGATTGTATTCCAAGCTTTAATTTAGCTGTCCTATTTTTTACTAACTCTAAAATCTTTAATTTAAGTTCAACAGAAGATTTATTAATTAATAGATCTTTAATTATCCAAGGATCGCTAAATCTTATCCAATAAGGAGATAATTCTCCACCACGCTCTAAGTATTGCATAGTAGACCATGGATTATATATTGCACTATTACCAACATTATAACCATTATACAAGCTTCTTATTTCATCATCTTTTTTAATATTTATTTTATCAAGTAATTCTTTAACTTCTATTCTTGTAAAACCATAATATTCACTAAACTGATCATCCAGTACAGTATATTCACCTAGATTATTTAAACCATAAAAAATATTACCACTAATGATTCGCAATACCCCTGTAACTAATCCTTTTTCTAAATAATTATTACTTTTTAAACAAGCACCATACAAATTATTTAAAAAAATTGTTACTTTTCCTAATAATTTTGGTTTGTTTAAAGAATCATTAAGTATACTATCGTATTCATCTATTAATACATATACTTTTTTGCCATGATGTTTATATAACACTTCACTTAGCAATTTTATGGAATTTATTAATTCTCCGTAACTTTCTTCTTTATTTAATATTTTATTAAATTCTAATTTATAAACTTTATCAAGAACGTCACTTTTTAGTAAATACATATGTTGTCTATAAAGCTCTGCTATTATATCTTTTACCCTATCTTCTGTTGCAGAATAATCTAAGCCATGTAAATCTTTAAAACTAACAAGAATAACAGGATATTGTCCTTGGTAACTTTTATACATTGAGTTTTCTGCAAGATATTTAGATATTTTCAAGCCTTTAAACAAATTATCAGTCGGGATCCCATTAACTTCTTTACTGAAAAAATGTTGCAACATGGATAAAATCAAGGATTTACCCCAAGATCTAGGACGAGTAATTAACAAAACCTTAATATTGCTGTCTATAAATTCTTTAATAAATAAGCTTTTATCAACGAATAATTTATTTTGATCTACGTTTAACTCGTCATTACTGACTAATTCTCTAAAATTATCAGTACCTAGAATAAAAGAATACCCACTACTCATACTTTTTGCCAATCTAGCGTACCCCATAAATACCACCTGGTTTAATTCATATAAAACCTAAGACTATTCTTTTAATAATTATATCTTTTAATGTATTATATAATCTTAGCAATTGTCAATTTTTTTATACTTGAGTTATAACCTTTAGATTGGCTTGCAGCTTAGCAATAGTTGTTTGCAAATCAGATTGTTTTTGTTGCTCTTTTACAACAATTTCTTGCGGAGCGTTGTTTAAATATTGCGGATTGTTTAATTTAATATTAACAGCTTCTAACTGCTTTTGTAGTTTGTTAATTTCTTTATTTAACCTAGCAATCTCGAAATCATTATCAATCAAACCTTCCATCTGAACCCAAATTTCAGTTTGATTAACTACAGCAACCGTAGCTTTTTGTTTGGTTGCAAGATCATCAGTAATTATTATTGTATTAATTTTTGCAATTATTTTTATTAAATCTTGATTGCTCAATAAAAATTCTTTCTCTATATTTATTAAACTACTATCTACAAAAACTACTGGTAATTTTATACCTAGCGCTATATTCATGCTGGCACGAAGATTACGAATTGTAGTTATAAATTTTTTCACCCAATTAATAGATTGTTCCGCATTATTATTTATAAATTTTTGATCAAATTTAGGATACTGCGTATTAATTAATATATTTTCTAAAAATTGTTCTGACTTAACCCCATCTAACAACTTATTTTTATATAAAACACTTAAATTAATTGTTTGCCAAATTTCTTCTGTAATATATGGCATAATTGGGTGTAAAACTTTTAATACTTCAGCTAATATAAATATTAATACTAATTTA
>CAIJNR010000054.1 GCA_903822055.1 uncultured Francisellaceae bacterium
CTACTGATAATGATGGTTATGCCCTCTCTACCAGCGTTAGCTGGAGAGGGCTGTGGTAAGCGTGACGTATTAGTTGAGAGTGTTTGGGTGAGGCCTAAATTAGCAAATTAACTGTTTGCTGGACAACCCTGAATACTTATGACAGCAGTGGTCAATTATATGTTTGTACTATATAATGCTCACAAAAATTCTTATCACTAAAAGTTAGTATAAGTTTGTAAGTAGATAGTAATTTAAAAAAAAAGACTTATATTTAGTATACTTTAATAAATTGGTTATTGGCAATAGGGGTATAATAACAAATGAAATGGTATTTGGCAGATATTTGTACTGATGCTTTGAATATTATATATAGTGCTATACACAAGCTTTATAAGCAAAAAATTAGTGTTATTGATGAGCAGATCCTCCTGCTACCTGAATCAGAGCATTATAACGAAAATAAAAAATGGGTGAACTATTACGATTTAGAAATTAATCTACCTCTTTTTAAAAAAGGAATCTTAGTTGTTAGACCATACAGATCAATAGAGGTTTCTGAGGATTGTTTAGACGATGAGCTAAGCTTTTATATTAGTTTAAGGGAGCTTCTTTTTAATCCAAAGATAGCACCACAGAAGACTGCTTTATTATTAAATAAACTAAAGGAACATATTGAGCAAGATAGCTGTATTAAAGAAGCGGAATGTTTTACTATTATTAATAAGAATCGTAGAGATGAAGTTTTTTCTCCTTTGGTTGTAACCGATGGCCAACATAAGGCTGGGTTTTACGTTTATCCATGGTTATCTAATACTAAAAATTTTGAATTTTCTGGATTTACTAGATTTGTAACAGCTGGATGTATGTTTGGTTCAAGTATAAAAGGAATAGAACAGTTATACCAATCGTTTGCCTTAATTAAACATGATATTGAATTTCATCCTTCGCAAAAAATAGTAAATATTGAATTTAATCCAAAAGCATCTAATCCATACGAAGAAGTAATATTTAATGAATTTAAAAAATTAATGTTACTTATGAAGAATTTATCTAATAAAACAGAATTAGGACAAGTGTATTATCATTTGCCTTACTATGATTATATGTTGTTTGGTATCGAGTTGTTTATTCGAGGTAGAATGACATTTAAAGCGTTGAATCAATTTTTTAAGGTTATTATTTTAAAAAAGATTGAATATGTAGAAAAGATTAAAGCGATTTGTGAATATTATCATATGGAATGTAAGATTGAGTCTCCATTTGAAAATCTTTTTGGAAATCTACAATTAGAAAGAATTACTGAAACTATACTTGAAAAATTAGAACTACCTATTAGAGAACTTAATCCAGAATTGGATGTGGAACAAACTAAATTGCATGAAAGAGATTTGGTTCAGTATTGTTTGATGAGATTGCAAACAAATGATATTAATAAAGAACATAAACAGTTGTGGATAGATTTTGTTAGTGTTATAGGCATAGACAAAATCTATAATTTAGAAGGTTTATTTAAAATTGCAAATGCAACCATGGTTGCTCTTGCTGCAACCGGAGAAGAAGACTATAAAACCTGTTCTGTATTACCTGTTTCAGAAAAACAAATACAAGTTGGTTATAGTGATTTTAAAAAATCAAAAGTTAATTATCCAACCGTATTTAATTTGACAACTATAGATCCTGTTATAGGTTATGATCCAGTTAATGATGTTAGAAAAAAAGGTCTTTTATTTTATTTTGGTAGTTGCCAAGATAGTTTGAGTAAATTAGTTAAACAAGATATATTAACATTAGCTCATGAAAATATTGCTCTTGCTGCAGAAAATAAAAATGGTGTTGGCGTGCAAGACATTGCTCGGCTAAAACAATCTATTCCTGCATGATTTTTATAGGATAATGGTAATATGGATCACAATAGTGGGTCTGAAGAAAAGTTAAATAATAAAAATTTAGATCTTAATAATATAGCTGATCTAAAGCATTTGTTATTAAATAAATATCAAAATGTTATTGGAACATGTTGTGAAAACAACTTGTCTATAGAAGATATTGTTGAAAGTGTTGTTCACTATTACGAATCAATTATTTCATGTATGCCAGGAAATGTTTATTGGCTAGATAAGAATGGTGTTGCGCTTGGATGTAATAAAAATGTATTAAAAATGTTTGGATTTAAATCTATAGTTGAATTTAAAGGTTTAACTTTTAAAGAGATGGGTAAATTAGGTGGGTGGTCGCAAAGTGCCATAATTTCGTTTGAAAAAGATACCTTGGATGTAATAAATACACGTAAAACACGATTAAATATAGAAGAACCTGTTATTCCAGATGGTGATGGTAAATTAATTTCTTTTCTAACTAGTCGTGTTCCATTGTTTGATCATGTTGGTTCTGTTATTGCTGTTGTTGGTATCTCGATTGACATTAGTGATCGTAAGAACATGGAAGAAGTTCTTAAAGAAGCAAAAGAAAAAGCAGAAGCTGCTAATAAAGCTAAAACTGCATTTCTTGAAAATATCAGCCATGATATTCGTACTCCTTTAAGTGGTATTGTTGGTTTTGCCGAACTTTTAAATAGCGATAACAATAAAGAAAGCATTAAAGAATTTACAGAAGGTTTGGTACAAAGTAGTAGAGAGCTTCTTAGATTTTTAAATGAGGTTATAGAATCGATTAATGTAGCTTCTGGAGAAATTCCTCTTTTAAAGAAAACATTTAATTTGCAAACTAAAATTTTTGACGTTATAAGTTTGCATAAAGCAAAAGCCTTTGAAAAAGGATTAAATCTAGACTTTATTTTTGATAAAGATATCCCTAAATATGTGGTTGGAGATCCAGTGCGTATTTATCGTATTGTTCTGGAGTTGATTGGGAATGCTTTAAAATTTACCAAACAAGGTTATGTTAGAGTTTGTGCAAAATTAGCTAAGAAAAATGAATTTAAAATTGTAGTTAGAATTGAAATAGAAGATACAGGCCCAGGGATCCCGAAAGAAAAACAGCAAGAAATTTTTATTCGGTTTAAGCGGTTAATTCCGTCTTATGATGGTGTTTATAATGGATCTGGCTTAGGTCTTTTTATCGCTAAACAGTTTATAGACGATTTAGAAGGAGAAATTCATGTTGAAAGTTATCCAGGTAAAGGTACAAAATTTATTTGTTTGATCCCTATGCGAGGATCGTTGTCGGATGAATCTTTTGGGGATGATGAGTGTGTTGTCGATCATGCTTTGTTTAATGAAACACTAGTTAATTTACCACTACAGACGTCGGTTGATATAAAACAAAGAAATCGTATTTTAGTTGTAGAAGATCATGTACCAACATCAATAGTAATAAAAAACATGCTCAATAGTTTTGGATTTAGTGTTGATGTTGCTCCTGATGGTCAAACGGCGATTGATTTTTTTAAAAACAACCATTATGTTTTGATCTTAATGGATATTGGTTTGCCAGATATTAATGGTTATGAGGTGACTAAAAAGATCCGTTTATACGAAACTCCTTCCAAAAATGAAGTTCCTATCGTTGCTTTAACAGCACACGTATCTATAGAAGAAAAGCAACAATGTCTAGAGGCATCGATGAATGCTGTTTTTACTAAGCCACTTTTTAAAGACAAAATTATTGATATTGTGGATACTTTTGTTCCTGATCATTTTATAAAAAAAGAGGCTTCTGTAATTTAAATTCAAAGAAAAATCTTTCCTTGAATACAGTTTAATATATCTTTGTGGTGGAAAAATATTGTTTTCTGTATATTATTACAATATTAAAGATAGCAAAATAAATATTTGGTTAAATTTTTTAACATCAAAGCTTAGTATTTTATAATTTTTATTTTGGCTTTTGCAATATGTAATTGTAGTATATAATTTCTCAAAATTTAAGCCAAGTTTTGGTTGGCGGGTTGTGAGAGGATAATTAAAAAATTTATATTGGTTTTGTTTTTAATGGTTAAACAGTATAATTGACAATTATTACAGGAGCGTAATATTATGATTGAAGATACTTGCCTGGATGTTGAAGCGAATGGTAGTAATCCTATTGATTCTTCTATGCAAAGCATGGCTGATGGTCTTATGCCAAGGATATTAGGTTTGGATGAAAGACAATTACATCAACAAGTAGATATACTTTCTGATAGGCAAGCTGAAAGTAATAATGGAACTACAGGAATAGATACAGATGAAGACATAAATAGCAGTCAAGTAGACACCCCAGAGCAAGAAAGTAAAGTTCAAGGTGTCGATATTACTTCACTTAATTTAGCAGCGGTTGGTGTTTTAGATTTGTCTTTAAAAGAAGAAGAGGAAGAAGATCAAGAACAATTTGTGATAGATTTGACTGATGATCCTGTTAGTTTTGTAATAGATTTTACCGATGATCCTGTTAGTGTAGTCAAAAAAACTTATAGTCCAGTAGTAGGTGCAAATATTTTAAGTAGGCGCGTTAGTCCGCTATTTTTAGATGATGAAGAAAGTGCTTTAAACTTACCTACGCAAGAAGAAATTCAACAGTTTGGATTAGGGCAGGGAATGAAAGGTATCGATGCATCAAATAATCATAAACATTCTCTTAAAGGAAAAGAAAGGGCTACAAGTTCTATAGTAAGTAGTATTAAAAGAGATTTAAAAATTCATGGACCATATTGGAGATCAACAGAAGCTTGTGATGAGCTTTTATTGTCTTCTCCAGTTAACTGTGATAGTTCAAGTTGCCATGGCAGTTCTCGAGCCCATGATAGTTCAAGAGTTCCAATTAGTTCAAGCCTTCCAAATACTTCGTGCATTCCAGTTAGCCTAGGCACTCCGTCTGTTGCTACAAATCCAAGATGGAAACGTTATGGTGATTTAAAAATCAATATAGATCTTTTTAATAAAGGAATCTTAATAGTTGAACCTTGTGGTTATTTGATGTCAACAGCATTAGATAGTCCAACATTAAGCTATTCGGTAGATAATTCTGATTTTACTACATCTTTAAGAAAGATGTGTCTTAATCAAAAAGCAGAAATTATGCCACAAGTATGTGATGGTTCTAGCTTTTCTGTTAGTTCAAGGAAACTATTTTTTAGTAATAAAGCAGAAATTATAGCCCATGGTGGCAAGACAGCTTCTGCCCTAAAAAAAACTATTTCGTTATTAGATAAGTTAAAAGAATATGCTAATGATGGTCATATTTCGGAAGAAGGTAAAGATTTTATTATTGCTAACTCGATACGTAGAGAAGAAGTATTTTTCCCTTTTATTATTCAAAATCAACCACAAAATTTTGGTTTTTATTTTTATCCATGGTTATCATCAAATAATTCTAGTAGTCAATCATTTTCTTTTTCTGGATTTAAGAGGTTTGTAACAGTTGGATGTATGTTTGGTTCCACCCTAAAAGGCATAGATCAGTACGGAGCACGTCTTGATTTAATTAAACACGATATTAAATTTCATCCATTACAAAAAATAAAGACAATTGAATACTCAAACTCGTCTAATGCATATGAAGAGATAATGTTTAATGAATTAGAAAAATTAATGCTACTTATAAACAGTTTGTCAATCAAAGGTGATGCAATTGAATTGTATTACCATTTACCATTTTATGATTATATGTTATTTGGTATCGAGCTGTTTATTCGTGGTAGAATGCAATTATTAGCGTTGGAAAATTTTTTCAAAGCGGTTATTTTGAAAACAGTTGATCATGTACGTAAGATTAAATCAATTAGTGAACGTCACTCGATTCTATGTAAAATCAGATCCCCATTTGAAAATCTTTTTGGACGACTACCATTACCATTTGACCAAATAGCTGAAATAATAGGTTCTACTAATTCAGAAGCAGTAAATATTGTTGAAATGATATTGCCGATGTTAGGGGAGTCTATTAGGGACTCCAACCCAGAATTAGATGATAACCAACAAAAGTTACAAGAAAAACGTTTAGTTAAACATTGTTTAAAAAAATTGCTAGAAAACAATATTAACCCAAGACACAAGAAAGTATGGAATGACTATATTAGTTTTATAAAAGAAGATACTGTAAATAATTTAGATGATTTATTTAAAGTTGCTAATGCGATTGTTATTTTACTTGCAGGGCAAGGAGAGGTAGATTACAAGGTTTGTTCATTATTGCCTTTTTCAGAAAAACAAATACAAGTTAGTTATGCAAGTTTCTGTGGTAAATCATCCGGTGATTATCCTGTTGTTATTAACCTTACAACAACAGATCCAGTTATAGCTTATGATCATAACAGAAAAGGTCTTTTATTTTATTTTGGTGGTTGTCAAGATAGTTTGAGTAAACTAATCAAACAAGATATATTAAGTTATGCTCATCAAAATGTTGCGCTTACAGCAAGGAATAGAGAGAGTATTAGTATAGAACAACTTTTAGACAACTTAGAAAGGTGTAAACCAAATATAGCATGATTTTAATAGGATAATTTTTAGTAGGGAAACAGTGTGCAATCTAAAAAAACATTAAATAACGACACTTTAGAACTTAATGATATTAATGATTTAAAGCATTTGTTATTAAATAAATATCAAAATATTATTGGAACATACGATGAAAACAATTTATCTATAGAAAAAATTGTAGAGAATATTGTCTATTACTATGAATCAATAATTTCTTGTATGCCTGGAAATGTTTATTGGCTAGACAAACACGGTACTGCACTTGGATGTAATAAAAACGTGTTAAAAATGTTTGGTATTAATTCTATAGGTGAATTTAAAGGTTTAACTTTTGAAGAAATGGGAAAAGTAGGGAATTGGTCACCTGAAGCATTACAATTGCTTGAAAAAAATACATTAGAGATAACTAATACTGGCAAATCAAAATTAAATATTGAAGAACCTGCAATCCCAGATAGTAATGGAAAATTAATTTATTTTTTAACTAGTCGTGTTCCATTGTTTGATCATAACGGTTCAGTTATTGCTATGGTTGGTATTTCGATTGATATTACTGATCGTAAAAATATGGAAAAAGCACTTAAAGAAGCAAAAGACAAAGCAGAAGCTGCTGATAAAGCCAAAACTGCATTTCTTGAAAACATGAGTCACGATATTCGCACCCCTTTAAGTGGTATTATTGGTTTTGCAGAACTTTTAAATAGTGAGAACAATAAAGAAAGAATCAATGAGTTTAGTGAAGGCCTAGTGCAAAGTAGTAAAGAGCTTCTTCGATTTTTAAATGAAGTTATAGAATCAATTAATGTAGCTTCCGGACAAATCCCTCTTTTAAAGAAAACATTTGATTTGCAAACCAAACTTTCTGACGTTATAAATTTACATAAAGCAAAAGCTTTTGAAAAAAGGTTAAATTTAGATTTTGTTTTTGATAAAGATATTCCTAAATATGTAGTTGGTGATCCGATTCGTATTTATCGTATAGTGCTTGAATTGATTGGAAATGCTTTAAAATTTACTAAGCAAGGTTATGTTAAAGTTTGTGCAAAATTAGCTAAAAAGAATGAATTTAAAATTGTTGTCAGAATTGAAATAGAAGATACAGGTCCAGGGATCCCGGTAGAAAAACAACAAGAACTTTTTGTTAGATTTAAAAGGTTAATTCCATCTTATAATGGTTTATATAGTGGATCTGGGTTGGGTCTTTTTATTGCCAAACAGTTTATAGATGATTTGGAAGGAGAAATTTACATTGAAAGTTGTCTTGGTAAAGGTACAAAGTTTATTTGTTTGATCCCTATGCAAGAAGCATTGTTGGATGAGTTTTTTGAAAAAGATGAGGTTGTTGTTGATCATTCTTTATTTAGTGAAAAACAAGTTAAGTTGTCGGAAGCAAAATTAATTGAAGTAAAACAAAAAAGTAAAATTTTAATTGTGGAAGACCATGTTCCAACATCAATTGTAGTAAAAAATATGCTTAATGGATTTGGGTGTGATGTAGATATTGCTAAGGACGGTCAAACAGCTATTGATTTTTTTAAAAATAATAATTATGTTTTAGTGCTAATGGATATTGGGTTACCAGATATTAATGGTTATGAGGTAAGTAAAAAAATCCGTTTACATGAAACGCATTTTGAACATAAGGTTCCTATTGTTGCTTTGACAGCTCATTTGAGTAAAGAAGAAAAGCAACAATGTTTAGAAGCGTCAATGAATGCTGTCTTTACTAAACCACTTTTTAAAGATAAAATTATAAATATTTTAGATGTTTTTGTTCCTGAATACAGGGTGTCGTTGGTATAAATGAGTATTAAAAATATTGTATTTGATATTGGAAATGTATTAGTACGATGGGATCCGTTGCCTGTTGTAATTAATTTTTTTCCAGAAGAGCAATTTCCAGAAAATTTAACCACAACGATATTTAAATCTAAGATCTGGTATGATCTTAATCTTGGTAAACTAACAGAAACAGATGCAATAAAGCTTTATAGTAAAGAATTAAAAATTGCAGAAGATAAACTTCAAGATCTTATAAATTCTATAAAAGAATCATTGGTTCCAATTGATGGTAGCTTTGAATTGCTTAATGAATTATATATGCTTAAATTTCCTTTATATTGTATAACTGACAATATAAGAGAGCTTATTGTTTTTTTAAAAAACAAATATGATTTTTTAACTAAATTTTCTGATATTGTTGTATCTGCAGAACTTGGAGTTCTTAAACCAAATCCATTAATGTATCAAAAATTAATTAATTCACATGGTTTTATTCCAAGCGAAACTGTTTTTATAGATGACCTTTTGCCAAATATACAAGGTGCCATAGATTTAGGTTGGCACGGAATTTTGTTTACTAATTCTAAAGATTGTAGATTAAAATTACAAAATCTTGGAGTTGAAATTTAGATAGAATCAAGATCCAATCCAAATTTTTTAGGATCTTTAAAAATTATAGATAATGCTAATAATTTTGGTATATAGTGGCGAGTTTCTTTTGGTAAACGTAATGCCCAATAATCAGTGTTTTCCCCTAAAAATTTATTATTTTTGATAGCTCTACTGATTCTTCCTTCGCCGGCATTATAAGCAGCTATGGCTAGTAGCCAATCATTATCAAATTTTTCATATAAAAACTCTAAATAAGATAATGCTGCATTTGTTGATGCTGCTAAATCATATCTATAATCTTGCGTACCATTCGAATAAATTAATCCGTAGCGTTTACCTGCAACATAGCTAATTTGCCATATTCCTGTTGCACCTTTATTAGATACTGCTAACGGTCTATATGCACTTTCAACAATTGGTAACAGCGCTAGTTCTTTGGGTAAATTTCTTTTTTCTAATTCAGCTATTACATGTTTTAAAAAAGGTTTAGAACGTTTTATCAATTTATACAGTTCGTTACCTTTCAAATATGAGCGGATATAATAAGCTACTAATTTTTGTTCTACATATGCCTCATCATAGACATCATCAATGATGGATGAAGGAAGATGAAGTTTATAAGATGAATTGTTAATTGATTTAGGTAATTGCATAGCAATTACTTGGTAACAATAAATTGTCATGAATAATACTGAAAATATTTTTATATTTGTGGATATTTTCTGATATTTGTATAGCAAACTGTGCGACCTCTCTTAATTTATTGGTTTTTCCTGGTGATTATCGTTTTTTATTTTGGTTCATAATAACAAAACTATCTCACTAAAACAAATGTATAGCCATAGATCCTAATTGTGATATAAAATTTAGTATATGTATTTACCACAAAATTACCAACAATTACGGAAATGGATGCAAACTGACTTAGGTAAATATGTTTTGCAACAAGAGGCTAAAGAGTTACAAAACATATTAAATAATATTTTTGCGAAGAACATCATTTTGCTGGGTGAACCAGGGTTTTCTTTAAGTAATGATTATTTTTTAATCGATAGAAATAAATATATTAATCAATTTATCATACACCCAGATCTAAATTTAAATGATCAAACAGCTAACAATATATTATTAGTTGCAAGACAAGATAAGCTTCCAATAGATAGTGATAGCGTGGATGTCGTTATTCTAATGCATTCTTTGGAAATGATTTCTAATCCACACGAAGTATTGCGTGAAAGTCATCGTGTATTACGAGCAGAGGGTAAAATTATTATTACTGGATTTAATGCTTTTAGTTTTTGGAGTGTATGGAAATTAGTGGCAAAGATATTTTCTAAGGCTCCATGGAGAAATAAATTCATTTCTATTATTAAGTTATTTGATTGGTTATCTCTTCTTGGATTTGATGAATTAAATGTTGTTAAATATTGTAATAACCTACCAATTAATAATAAAAAATTCTTAAATAAGTTGATATGCTTGGAAACTCTTGGGAATTTTTTACCATTTTCAATAGGAAACATATATACTATTTCTGCTTGCAAACGGGTAATTCCATTAACTCCAATTTTTATAAAAAAGTGGGATAAACTGCCATTAGACGACGATGAGCTAGTTAAGCCAATTTTGAAAAATTAAATAGGATCGAAATGCTAAAACATCATGCAAAACAAGTAACTATCTATACGGATGGTGCTTGTAAAAATAATCCAGGACCTGGTGGCTGGGCGGCGATTTTAATTTGTGATGCTAAAGAAAAAATTGTTACAGGGTTTGAAGAGCATACCACTAACAATCGCATGGAATTGTTATCTGTAATTAATGCATTAAATTCTTTAAAATACCGATGTAACATCGTATTATATACAGATTCCCAATATGTAAAGAATGGTATTAGCACTTGGTTACCCAATTGGCGTACTAAAAATTGGCGAACAGCTAGTGGGGCTGCTGTAAAAAATCAAGATTTATGGGAAATGTTGGATTTAGTTGCTAAAAAACATGATATTTCTTGGCATTGGGTAAAAGCACATAATGGTCATCCATTGAATGAAAGAGTAGATTTTTTAGCAAGGCAAGCCATACAATGCGACAAGTAACTATAGATACAGAAACAACAGGATTATCTACTAAAAATGGTGATCGAATAGTAGAAATAGGCTGTGTAGAAATTATCAATCGTATTATTACAGGTAAAACTTGGAGCAGCTATTGCAATCCAGAACGATCAGTCGGACAGCATACAATTGCTATTACTGGGATCCAAGATCAATTTTTATTAGACAAACCAAAATTTGCTGCAATCGCTGAAGATTTTTTAAAATTTATTGATAATGCAGAGTTAATAATTCATAATGCAGCTTTTGATATTGAATTTATTAATTACGAATTAAAATTATCAAACCATAAAATAAAAGATCTTTCTTCAGAATTTAAAATAATAGATACTCTTGCATTAGCTAGATCCATGCATCCTGGGCAACGTAATAATTTAGATGCCTTGTGTAAACGTTATAATATTAATATTGAAAGAACATTACATGGTGCTTTGCTTGATGCCGAAATTTTAGCAAAACTTGTTTTAAAGATGACCGCTGGACAAATTAGCTTTAATTTTGATTTATCAGAAAATTTAAATGATATTAAACAAGGTGCTGAGTTATCGAAAGCTGTATGTAAAAATGTTGTGCAAGAGAAAAATTTAAAAATTATCTATGCCAACCAAGAAGAATTGCAGTTGCATGAAGTATATTGCTCAGAATTATAAGAATTAAAAAATTATGAATAACATGAAAAACATTAGAAATTTTTCTATAATTGCCCATATAGATCATGGTAAATCCACCCTTGCCGATTGTTTTATACAACGTTGTGGTGGATTATCTTCACGCGAAATGAAAAGCTGCGTTTTAGATAGCATGGATTTAGAAAGAGAACGTGGCATTACTATCAAAGCTCAATGTGTAAGTTTAAATTATACTGCGCTAGATGGACATACATATCAATTAAATTTAATAGACACTCCAGGACATGTGGACTTTAGTTACGAAGTGTCTAGATCATTAGTGGCATGCGAAGGGGCATTACTAGTAGTAGATAGTTCTCAAGGTGTGGAAGCACAAACGGTTGCTAATTGTTATACAGCAATTGATCAAGGTTTATATGTATTACCAGTATTAAATAAAATTGATTTACCTCAAGCAGAACCAGAACGTGTAGCGCAAGAAATAGAAGAAATCATAGGAATAGATGCACACAATAGCTTGCAAATTAGTGCTAAAAATAGTATTGGGATCGATGCATTATTAGAACAATTAGTATCATTAATTCCTAAACCAAATGGCGATCCTAATGCTCCTCTTAAAGCATTGATTGTGGATTCTTGGTTTGATAGTTATTTAGGTGTTGTATCTTTAGTTAGAGTTTTTGATGGAGAATTAACTAAAGGTAATAAAATTAAAATGATGTCTAGTGATCGTAGCTATATAGTTGAAGAGCTTGGAATTTTTACTCCTAAAAGAGTTAAAAAAGATAGTTTAAAAACAGGTGAGGTTGGATATTTAATAGCTGGGGTAAAAGATATTTATGGTGCACCAGTAGGAGATACTATAACTAGTTTGGTTCACTCAGCCAAAGATCCATTACCTGGTTTTAAAAAAGCACAACCTAGAGTATATGCTGGGGTGTTTCCAGTCGAAACCACAGACTATGAGAATTTTAAAGATGCTCTTGGTAAATTAAAATTAAATGACTCAGCGTTATTTTATGAACCAGAAAATTCTACTGCCTTAGGATTTGGATTTAGATGTGGGTTTTTAGGTTTGCTACATATGGAAATTGTTCAAGAACGTTTAGAAAGAGAATTTAATATAAATTTAATCACTACAGCCCCAACTGTAATTTATGAAACATTAACTAAAAAAAACGAAATAATGTTTATAGATAATCCATCTAAATTTACAGAAAATAATATTTTAGAAATTAGAGAGCCAATAGTTGAAGCACATATTTTAGTTCCTAAAGATTATTTAGGCAGCGTGATGACGCTTTGCGTTGAAAAACGCGGCATACAAAAAAATATGCATTATGTTGGTAAGCAAGTATCTTTAATTTATGAATTACCAATGAACGAAGTTGTATTAGATTTTTTTGATCGGATTAAATCAATAAGCAAAGGTTATGCGTCTCTAGATTATCATTTAATTAGGTATCAGGTTTCTGATTTAGTTAAGTTAGATATTCTTATTAATCAAGAAAAAGTGGAACCATTAGCACTAATAGTGCATCGTAGTATTGCATATCAACGTGGTAGAGAATTAGTAGATACTTTAAAAGATCTAATTCCACGGCAAATGTTTGAAATTGCTATACAAGCTACGATAGGTGCGCATGTGATAGCGCGAAGTACAGTAAAAGCGTTACGCAAAAATGTAATAGCTAAATGTTATGGTGGTGATATTACCAGAAAGAAGAAATTGTTGGAAAAGCAAAAAGCTGGTAAAAAGAGAATGAAAACTATAGGAAAAGTTGATATTCCACAAGAAGCTTTTTTAGCAGTATTAAAATTAAAAAAAGATTAGAGAATTATTTTAAGGAAGAAATTATGAATTTTGATATAAATTTTGAAAAGATTTTAGTAGTTTTAACATTAATTACAGGTGTTGTTTGGCTAATTAATAAAATTATTAACAAATCTAATATTAATCCAATTGTTGATCAAAATTGTCAAAGTGGCCTTGCTGAAACCATAGACTATATATCATCTTTTTTTATAATTTTTTTAATAGTACTAGTATTTAGAACTTTTTTTATTGAACCATACCGTATTCCATCTGGTTCCATGAAGCCAACATTGGTAGAAGGGGATTTTATATTAGTAAAAAAATATAAATATGGGTTACGTTTGCCAATTACCCACAAAAAAATATTTTCAGTTTCTGAAGTAAAACGTGGAGAGGTAATTATTTTTTGGCAAGAAAAAAGCAAGAAAATTTTAATAAAGCGGGTAGTTGGTTTGCCTGGTGATCATGTTGTATATAAAGATCAAAATTTATACATTAATGATAAACTAATTAAAACAGAAAGTATGGGGTTTACTTACGATCATTATATACGTGTTGATCGTAAGAAAGAGTTTTTAAATTCTGGGCAACATGAGATTTATTTAAGACCAGATGATTTTAGAAGCTACCCATTTGATAATATAGTAGTTGGCAAAAATAGTTATTTTGTGATGGGCGATAATCGTAGTAATAGTGCAGATAGTAGATTCGAGGGTTTAATATCAGATGATGATATTTTAGGTAAAGCATTTTTCACTTGGTTTAATTTTGACTGGGATAATAAGGTATTTCATTTTGAGAGAATGTGGAAAAAAATCAAATAGCGTTATTAAAAAATTAGGCTATACATTTAATAATAATAATTTATTAAAAATTGCGTTAACCCATAGCTCACATAAAGGGGAAAACAATCAGCGTTTAGAATTTTTAGGTGATGCAATTTTAAATGTTATTATTGCAGAGTATTTGTACAACCAACATCCAGCGGCTACTGAAGGCGATCTAACCAGACTTAGATCTAACTTGGTAAATGAAAATGCTTTATCATCAATTGCTAGAAATTATTCTATTCAAAGTTGTATTGTTTTAGGTTTAGGTGAAATTAAAACTGATGGTTGCAATAAGAATTCTATTTTAGCGGATACATTAGAAGCTATAATTGCTGCAATATATTTAGATAGTGATTTTTCAACTATAAAAGAATTAATAATGAATTGGTATAGTAGTTGTAATTATTTACAATCGATTAGAAATATAGATCCAAATATAGATAAACTGGACAATCATGGGTTCTATGGATCAAAAGATTCTAAAACTATTTTGCAAGAATTATTGCAATCCAAAGGTTTGACATTGCCACGATATGAAATAATAAAGGTTAGCGGTAAACCACATCATCAAACTTTTAAAATTTCTTGTATAGTTCCAGGAATAAATAAAGAAATTCATGGTGTTGGTACGAGTCGTAAAAAAGCCGAACAAGATGCCGCAAATAAAATTTTGGAGTTGTTATTATGAGTAGTGAAAATTATTGTGGTTTTATAGCAATAATAGGTAAATCAAATGTTGGTAAATCAACTTTGCTTAATAAGCTTATGGGGGAAAAAATTAGTATTACAGCTAATAGACCTCAAACAACTAGAAATAAAATTTTAGGTATAAAAACTGTTAATAATAAACAAGCTATTTATATAGACACCCCGGGAATATCTTTAAATAATCATTCTAAATTAAACAAACTTATGAATAAAGCTGCCAGATCTTCTTTTAAAGATGCAGATCTTATTATGTTTATGATCGAGAGTTTGCAGTGGGATGCAGAAGACGAAGCAGTGTTGCAATCAATTATACAACTAAAAAAACCCACCCCAGTATTTTTGTTATTAAATAAATTAGATTTAGCAACAGATCAAAAATTATTACTTCCACAAGTAAAACAATTGTCAGAAAAATATAATTTTACGGAGATCTTTCCAATTTCAGCTAATAAAAATATTAATTTGGATATTTTGGAAAATAATATATTTATGCTTTTACCTGAATCACCACATTATTTTGTCGATACTAATAGTATTACAGACAAAGATTTGAATTTTAGGATTGCAGAAATTATTAGAGAGAAGCTAATTAAAAATTTAAGTCAAGAATTACCTTATACTACAAGCGTACAGATAACCAATATTACCAAACCAAAAACTATATATCATATAGATGCAACAATTTGGGTAGAAAAAACTGGACAAAAAAAATAGTAATTGGTGCAAATGGCAGTAAACTAAAAATTATTGGTACTCAAGCTAGATTAGATTTAGAAAAATTATTACAGGATAAAGTTTTTTTAACTTTGTTTGTACAAGTAAAATCTAACTGGACAAACGATGATCTTAATTTAAAAACCTTAAATATATAATAATTTATTATGTTTAATGCCTATGTTTTACATTATATTCTGTACCGAGAAACTAGTTTGATTGTAAAATTTTTCACTAAAGAACATGGAATAGTTAATTTGGTGGCGCATGGTGCTAAAAGAAAAAAAAGTCAAATTGGTACTATTTTGCAACCATTTGTGCCATTGTTAATTTATTGGAAAAATCTTTCTTTGGATTTGGCGACACTACATAAAGTAGAAGCAACCGGGGCTCCACATAGATTAAGTGGTATTTGTTTGTTTGGTTCTTTATATATAAATGAGTTATTGTTAAAATTATTAGCAACCCATGATCCACATGCAGAGTTATTTAATGTTTATCAAAGATTTTTAGAAAATTTAAGTAATATTAATAAATCATCAACAGATCAAACAGATCAATTATTAACTGAAAATAAACAAAATAAAATATTTTTAGAAAAAAATTTACGATTTATAGAAAAACAAATTCTTAAAACTATAGGTTACGAATTGCAATTAGATAGAGAAAGTCAAACAGGAGATGCAATTGATCATAATGCACAATATGATTTTGATTTTGAAGATGGTTTGATATTACAAAAATTATCATCATTTAAAGAAACCAACAACGTAACCAAAGCAAAAATTAGTGGCAAGAGTTTGTTAGCGTTGCATAATGATAACTTTACAAATGCTATAGAAATGCAAGAAGCAAAATTGTTTATGCGAAAAATTATAGCTAATTTTTTAGGAGATCAGTTGCTGGCTACTAGGAAATTATTTGTTTAAATCGTAAGGATCGATCATCAATGTTAAACATAAATAAATCACATATATAGAATTATCGAACAGCACTGCTAAAGCTATAGAAGATAAAGTAGTACCTAATAGCCTCAAATTTACCAAGGTATAATGCTAAATATTTTAAGGTTATTAACAGTATTCTTATATTTGTTATTTTAAACTATATTGTAAATAATGTAATACAAAGAAAGGATATTTTTATATAAGGATATTTTTTATGCAAAACTCAAATCAAGTTTTTACTATACCTAATGATATAAACATAACTTCTACATCTACTGTAGTAGCTGAAGGTACTAGTGCTATAGGTGCTACCAATTCTATTGGTACCATAACTAATGGAGGTGTTGTTACTATAAACGGTGGTCAACTTACTACTAGTGCTGTAACTAACGGGGGTGCTTTAAACATAACTAAAGGTCAAGTTATTACAGGAAACATAGATAATACCCAAGGTGAGATTAATATATCTGGTACAGGTACTCTATCTATATGTGAACCAGGAACTACAAATGCTTCGGTTGTTTTTGCAGGTAATTCAGACACTTTAACTATAACTGATGGAACCATAACTTGTAGAAATATAATCAATACCCTAGGTGAAATAACTATATCTGGAGGTGATTTAAGTACGGATATAAATGATACTTTTGTGTTTCGAGAAGAAAACATTAATACAAACGCACCAATATTATTCGCATACAATAACAATACTGAATCTGTCGCTTCTTCTTGCAGCTCTACTGCAACAACAGAGGTTACCGATGTAACACAAAGTATAACAGTTCCAACTGATCTTTCTAATTCTGTTGATTTATCTAATGCTGCAGGAAATGCAACTAGTCGGAATTTGTGTAAAATTTAGGCCTCACCCAAACACTCTCAACTATAAGTCA
>CAIJNR010000055.1 GCA_903822055.1 uncultured Francisellaceae bacterium
AAAATTACAGTTTAAAGAGTTTGCTAAAAGATTAGCTAAAGTTGTTTTGCCACTACCAGGTGGTCCCCAAAATAGCATAGATAGTAAAGATTTAGCGGAAATACTATTTGCTAATGGTTTATTTTTTCCTAATAAATGTTCCTGACCATAAAAATCATTAAGACTAGTTGGTCTTAAAAGATCAGGTAGCGGTTTTCTAGAAGTTATTTCATTCATATTTTGCCTAACTGCATTTTGTAAGTGTAATTAGTATATAACAATAAGGCTTTATAAAGGTCAATAGATAAATAATAGTGTTGTTAGATTTATAAGAAATTTTTTTATTTTAACAATCAGTGCAATTTAGGGTGGCCCGATACAACCTATTGAAAATAAATATTAATGTGTGTTTTAATAAATTAAAATAGTAACGTTTTAGGGTGGTTTATAAAATGTATGACATTGTAACTAATAATAAATCCTTTGCATCATTAAAATCCCATGAAAGAGAAGCTGTTGGCTTATTATCGATAGGTACGTTTTTAGAATATTTCGACTTAATGATCTATGTCCACATGGCTGTATTATTAAATGAATTGTTTTTTCCAAAAACCGATCCGCATACTACTGCTTTGCTACAAGCATTTGCTTTTTGTTCAACCTTTATTTTCAGACCATTGGGTGCATTAATTTTTGGTTATATTGGAGATAAAGTAGGACGTAAATCTACCGTTGTTATAACAACAACCATGATGGCTATTTCATGCATTATTATGGCCAATTTACCAACATATAGTCAAATTGGTATAGCCGCCTCTTGGTTTATAACCATTTGTCGCATCATTCAAGGTATATCTTCTGTTGGAGAAATAGTAGGAGCAGAGCTTTATTTAACTGAAATGACCAAACCACCAGTACAGTATCCTGTAGTATCGTTTGTTGCAATTGCTTCTGTTGTTGGTACGGTTGGTGCCTTAGCATTAGCAACTGCTGTACTGGCTATGGGCCTAGAGTGGAGAGTGGCTTTTTGGATAGGAGCATCAATTGCAATGGTTGGGGCGGTCGCAAGAACCGCTTTAAGAGAAACTCCGGAATTTGCTGATGCAAAGCGTCGATTACAAAAAAAATATGAAATATCCGATATAGATCAGAATATACTTAAAGATAATTTGGTTCTCAATAAAAAAGTTAATAAAAAAACAACTATATTATTGTTTTTGATTAATTGCGCATGGCCAGTATGTTTTTATTTTGCTTATATGCATTGTGCCGGGATCCTTAAAAATTCTTTTGGATATACAGCACAAGCTATCATTCATCATAATTTAATAATTTCTATAGTACAATTATTTGGATTATTATTCATAACTTTTTTAAGCCTCAAGGTATATCCATTAAAAATTTTAAAAATAAAATTAATGATATTTTCAGTTGTGATTTTATTTAGTCCATACTTTTTGAGTAAAATAGCTAGTCCATTTCATTTGTTGTTATTACAATCATTTATTGTCTTGTTTGCATTAGATACCGTACCAGCAGTATCAATTTTCTTTAAACATTTTCCTGTTTTTAAACGCTTTACTTACGGTAGTCTTATATATGCTACATCACGAGCTTTCATGTACATAATCACTTCATTTGGCATGATTTATTTAACAGAATTATTTGGAACCTATGGAATATTAATTGTTATTACTCCACTAAATATAGCATGTTTTGTAGGTCTTCATCATTTTGAAAATTTGGAGAAAAAAGTTGAAAATTATCCTCAAAAAGCATATGTTGAGCTCGCGTTAAATACTTCTTCATAGCTAGATGTTGATAACATATTTTTGTAATTTGTTCTTCTATTTCCAGCATTCCTGGAAATAGTCTACTTAGCTCCATATTAATAGCCATAAAGTCTTTCAAAGTTTCTTTCGTAATTTTTTTGATTTTTTCAGGCAATTTAGCTGATATAGTTTGTAGATTATGTAATCTATCAAATATTTTTATAAGCAATAACTCATGTTTGTTTTGCAAATATAATGATTGCATTGTTTCTGCCGCACTAATTTTTCGATCTGATTTCACCCTAGTTAAATCCTCAACATTATTTGCTATTGTTGAGCAAAAAATACAGGCAAGCGCATCTCTAGTAAGCATTGTGTCTTCTAGTATATCATGCAATATGCTAGTAACTAAAACATCCGTTGTAAATTTATAATCAGCAATTTGATATGCCACCTCAATTGGGTGCGAATAATATGGTTCTCCAGATTGACGCATTTGAAGACCATGGTACTTTTTAGCATAATAAATTGCTTTTTTTATCTCTGCTATATCAATTGGTTCTTTTGCCCTAGCATTTAGAAACAAAAGTTTAGATAACAGCCTATTAGAATATTTACATGGTTTAAATTTTTTTTCCCAACAATATAAATCAATCATAAGAAACTCTCCTATGGTTTAATTTGGTAAGTTGCTATAATGCCCTAGCCTAGCCAACACCCTACTTTTTCATTACCTTAGATCTCAAAACTTCTAGTTGTGATTGAGCACTTTCAAAATTTTGCTCAGCAGCTTTTTGATACCACGATATTGCTTTTTCATAATCTTTGTCGACCCCTCCAAGACCGCCTTCATATGCCAACCCAATGTTGTATTGTGCTAAAGCAACCCCTTGATCAGCAGCCTTTTGATACCACTCTACTACTTTCCTATAATTCTTAGCAACACCATATTAGTAAAACTATATTGAATTTATTAAGACAATCACCTCCTTCGTCTGCGAAGGAGGTCGGTGCGTAGCACCGGGTGGATGCTTCTTTGGCTTTTAGATGCGTTTGCCCTGTTTTTGTATGCTAGACACTGGTTAATCTAAGCCTATCCTTCTTAATCTTATTACGAGCTTTTTCACAAACATGTTTTGCCATATCCTCTACATGTTCTACTGATTGTTTAAAAGAAAATAGTATTTGTTTTATTGATTGTGTATTTTCATTATATTCACCAGGATCTACAATACGTACCCCTATAGATGGTAGGGCTTTTTCGTTAACTAGCCATTGATATTGCAACGGTAAATTATCTTTACCACGCGCTATAGACACAGATACATGTTCATTAACTTTTACTGTGCCATTTTCATCCATAGATTTTGTTGCAGCAAGACTAACAGCAGCGCATCCAAGTAACCTACATATTTTTCTTGTTGTATTGAATGCTTTAGCATAACCTGAACCTTGCCAATAATCATACACTTCATAATTGTATTGTTGCATTCTAGGATCATTTGATTTTAACTCTTCAATTTCACGTTTTATGTTTTGTCCAGCTTCCGTTATCATATCAGCATGATGATAAAATATGCCGCGAGAAATAAAGTAATCTTGCTTCAACTCGACATTCAAATCCCTATTATCACTTGTTAGGCGATCAGCTACAGAAATAAAAGTAACAGGATCTAAGCTATTATTATGGATATTCTTTAATTCATTTATAAAATAGCATACTTCGTCGCTATCTTTGCCGCAGAATATAAACTTACGGTTGCCATCTGTATATGCTGACATAATATCAGGATAAACTTGTGTATCATCAGGTACGCAGATCTTTTGGTCTGGCTCTGCTTTGTTTTGGTTGTAGCTATATATTTGCTCATTTAACAGCAAGCGATAATCCAGTGACATACCTTTTCCACCAACCTTATTTACAGTATATAGTGTTGGTACGATGCATAATTTTGCCATGTCATCACTTAGTAACATTGACATTACCTTATTACCGATCCTTCCGCTTCCCCCTATAACACAAAATCGTTCATCAAAGTTCTTTTGTATACTTGGCATATGCACTTCTCCTACATAATAAGGTTGATTAGAAGATCATTGCTTTACTGATGTTAGACAATTTTTGCTTTACCACATCTTGTAAATGCAATATATAATTACTTTATACAAATTCTACGTTTTTTAAAAAACATGTCAATAAAAAAAGCGAGGACATGTTTATTTGAACTAGAAAATAGTTAAATTTTAATAATTTTTAAAACCTTGGGCGTGGTTTGGATTGCGTTATATTTTCCACAGTTTGCAACGTTGGAAAAACTTCCTCTATAGCCTCTAAACTTCTATTCACAGAACTATAAGGATCATCTAACCTATCAGAACTTAGTTCATTACTAGAACTACTATAACCTAAACTGTCATTGGAATTATTCTGTCTTAAGCCATTAAGGCTAAGACCAATAGAAACCATACTATCGCTAGAATTATTTTGCCTTAGAGCATACCCAAGATCACTCGAACTTATTCTAACACGAAGATTACTACGTTGTAGTGTACTAAAATTATGCTGATATCCTAGCCAAGCTAACTTTTCTTTATATTTACCTAAAACAAATTGCAATAATTCTCTTTTGAATGGGTTAGATATATAAGTGTATTGTTGTAATTCGCGTAATACAGGGTTTTGCTTTCCACCAGCTTGATGATAAATACACCACCCTAAACTATATAAATCAGAAGTTATGGTATTAAATCCATACCCTTCTTTAGCCAAGCGATCAATTTCATGAATTATATAAATTTGGCTGGTACAATATAACCATGCTTTAGATTGCGGTATGATTTCATGTAACACTTGTCTATAGTCAGATTCTGGTGAGATATAACTTTTTTCGGTAAATTTATATTTTAATACTGGAAATTTTTTAATACCATTTTGCAACTTACCAGCTAAACCAAAATCGATAATCTCTATTTCCCCATTTTTCTTGTATAAAATATTACTAAAACTAAAATCTGCATGAACTATACCTTTGCTATTAAGTATCTCTAGTTTTTCCAACACTTTTATGATTATTTGCAAAGTTTTTTCTGTTGTTAAAGCATATTGTTTAAAATGTTTGTATAACGTTATGCCATCAAAAAACATACTAAAAATATAAAACTTATAATTATATCTTATATACATATATTCAGGATCTTTTTCATACTTATTTATCCAACCATCATCTTCTTTTGATAACTTGGATCCTTCTACATTATTCCACCATCTTTCGGCAGTAGCATGTAATTGTCCTAATTCACAAAGTATGTTTACTTCTTCATCTAACAAATCATTATAATCAACTGGACTACATTCATTAGATAACAATCTTTTAATAGCAACTAATTGACCAGTATTTATATTTTTACCAATTTTCACCCTACCGCTAGAACCGTGTCCCAAAGTACCTTCAATACTATTCGATATAGCAAACATTCCATTAATAGTTACTATAAAAGAAAAAGGATCTAGAAGCTGCGACTGTTTTCTGGAATATTTATTAAACTTAGGATTAGCTTCAAAGTAGCTACTAGCTTCCCGAATATGTTCGCTAGTCAAAGATGTAAACAATAATTCTTTTTTAGCCAAACAAAATATCTCCCTGACATCCATCATTTAAAAGAAAAAAGGTAAATAATACTTTAATCTAAGTCTTTTGTAAAAAAATCACACTTAACATGGCATTAGCCACCAACATCATCTACTATATCAAGCATCTATATCAATCATAATTGAACTTTAAGTACAATAAAAACAATTAACCATAAAAATATAGTTAGCTTTATATGAATAATAAAGAAAAATTTAAATTGATTAAATCTAAGGTTTTTATAATCCCTAATATCTGGGACTTAATTGTATTGGTTATCGTATTAGGTATATTAACCGTTATTGCCTGGGGAGCCACTCAAATGGCCACTCCATATCATATAGGAGAAGAATTAACTATATCTCTAGATCCTAGATTTTTACCCCAATATACCATTAAAACTGTATTGCGCATGTTAATTGCTATGGGATTTTCTTTAATATTCACTTTTACTATAGCTCCACTTGCTGCAAAAAACCCCTCTGCTGGCAAAATAATACTTCCATTTATAGATATAATGCAATCTATTCCAGTACTAGGAATATTATCTATTACTGTAGTTGGTTTTATACGACTATTTCCAAACAGTCTACTAGGACCAGAAAGTGCTTCTATTTTTGCGGTTTTTACCGCCCAAGCTTGGAATATTTCTCTTAGCTTTTATCAATCATTACGTACTCTACCTCTTAATTTACAAGAAGCTGCCAATATATATCAGCTATCTAGTTGGCAACGTTTTTGGCGTATAGAAGTGCCATTTAGCACTCAGGGATTATTATGGAATAGCATGATGTCTATGTCGGCTGGTTGGTTTTTTGTAGTTTTATCCGAAACAATTACTGTTTCTAATCAAACTATTCACTTACCAGGTATTGGATCTTATATCAGCAAAGCGATTGCAGAAGAAAATTTACCAGCCATGTGGTATGCGATTATCGCTATGTTACTAACAATTTTACTATATGATCAATTATTGTTTAGGCCTTTATTAGCTTGGGCAGATAAATTTACTATTGACATCGAAGATACTCAAGTAGCTAACCAATCTTGGTTTCTTGATCTATTAACAAAAACCAAATTATTAAAAAAAATAGAGTTTACTTTCGAGCTATTTTTAGATTTGTTTATTAATAAATTAAATGTGATTTTCGAGAATATGTCTCACACACAAATCTTATTAATGAATACTAATCAATATGCTTTTCAAACAATTTTCCATATACTATGGAAAACACTCTTGCTAGTAACTGTTAGTGGTTCGATGTATTTTTTAATTAAATTTATTCATGATACTATACCGCTTTCAGAAATTTTTTATGTGTTATTTTTAGGCGGTATGACCGCCATAAAAGTAATTCTTTTAATAATAATGGCTTCTATAATATGGATCCCAATAGGTGTATGGATTGGACTCAACAAACAAGCTAGTGCCATATTGCAACCAATAATCCAATTTTTAGCAGCGTTTCCAGCTAATTTTTTATTTCCAATAGTTGTTATACTAATAATGAAATATAATCTTAATAAAAACATTTGGACCGCCCCACTTATGATCTTGGGTACCCAGTGGTATATTTTATTCAATGTAATAGCTGCCGTTAATGTTATTCCTAAAGAAATTTTTTTAACTACTGATATGTTAAGGGTAAAAGGAATATTATGGTGGAAACGAATAGTGTTACCAGCTATATTTCCTTATTACGTGACTGGCGCTATGACTGCAGCTGGTGGTTGCTGGAATGCCAGCATTGTTGCAGAATTTGTTAAATGGGGAGATAACACCATAATATCTTTGGGATTAGGTTCTTATATTACTCAAAATACTGCAAATGGTGATTTCCCACGTATAGCCTTGGGCATATCTATTATGTGTATATATGTAATGTTTTTTAATAAATTAGTATGGAGAAAATTATACCAACTAGCTAATTCTAGATTTAATTTTAATTAGGAACCGTGCAAAGAACTTATACTTTTAAACGAGCGTCTGTCTGAGCGCAGCAAGTTTAGCGAGTGAAAAAAGTATAAGTTCTTTGCACAGTTCCATAGCATTTTAACCATTGAGAATTAAATATGATAAAACAACCAATGTTGCTTCATGCACACAATATAACTAAATATTTTACTGGTGCTGAACAAAAAAAATTATTAGTCTTAGATTCAATTGATTTTCAATTACATCCTGGAGAAATAGTTGCTATTTTAGGTAAATCCGGATCTGGAAAATCAACTTTTTTACGTATTATTTCAGGTCTAATTCCTGCTGATCATGGAACAGTTTCTTATAAAGACGAAATAGTTACTAAGCCAATAAAAGGCATTGCAATGGTTTTTCAAAATTTTGCACTTATGCCTTGGCTTACTGTATTAGAAAATGTTGAATTAGGGCTAGAAGCAATTGGGATCCCTAAATCAATTAGAAGAGAACGTTCCTTAAAAGCTATCGACACTATTGGTTTAGATGGATTCGAATCTGCATACCCAAAAGAATTATCTGGTGGTATGAAGCAACGTGTTGGCTTTGCAAGAGCTTTAGTTATAGAACCAGAGTTGTTAATTATGGATGAACCGTTTTCTGCATTAGATATTTTAACTTCAGATAACTTAAGAAGTGATTTATTAGACCTATGGCAAAATAAAATAACTAAGATTAAAAGTATAATTTGCGTAACTCATGATATTGAAGAAGCAGTATTAATGGCTAATAGAATAATTATTTTTTCTAATGATCCAGGCAAAATTCAGGCGGACATTCCGGTAAATTTACCTTATCCAAGAAATCCAAAATCCGCAAAATTTCAAAATTTACGTGATCAAATTTATACAACAATGACAACTAGCAATAGAATCAAATTAGATAAAGTACAAAATAAATATATTATCAACAGAACATTACCAGACTTTAGTTATAGAATTCCAGACGTAGATATATCTGAGTTAACCGGGTTTTTAGAAGTAGCACCAGAACATGCAGAAGCAGATGATAAAATCAATCTACCTGCATTAGCTGAATCGTTACATTTAGATGTAAACAATTTATTTCCAATTACTGAAGCATTAGATATGCTAAGATTTGTTAAAATTATTGATGGTGAACTAAAATTAACTGATCATGGAGAAAGATTTGCAGAAGCTGACATCTTACAAAGAAAACAAATTTTTGCTGAACATTTGCTAAGATATTTACCAATTGTAGGCAAAATCAAACAAACATTAGATCAAAACGTTAGTCACAAAGTACTTAAAGAATCATTTTTAGAAGAATTACAAATTAATTTTAGCAAAGAAGAATCAGAAAGAATTTTACGTACTATTATTAGTTGGGGACGCTATGCAGAAATATTCTCTTATGACTATGACTCTGGAGAATTAAGTTTAGAAAATCCTTAATAATCAAAACTAAATTAAACATCTATGTATAAAGCTAAATCAATAAATAAATATACTAATGAACACACCAAAAGTGCACCATATTTATTACAAGAATTAGCTTGGGTTACTAAAAGCAGTATGTTTGGTTCTATTATGCTTAGCGATCACCTTGTTGGTAGATTGTTAAAATTATTGGTAATTATATCTTCTAGTAAACAAATTTTAGAAATTGGCACTTATACTGGTTATGCAACTTTAAGCATGGCAGAAGGATTACCACTTGATGGTCATATTATTACTTGCGAAATAGATAAAACAGCAGTTTATAACGCCTCAAAATTTTTTAACTTAAGCTCACATAGACATAAAATTACTATAATTCATGGATCTGCAATAGACAGCATAAAAACTATAAAACATCAGTTAGACTTGGTTTTTATAGATGCAGATAAAGCCAATTATAAAAATTACTACGATATGCTATTGCCAAAATTAAAATCTGGGGGTTTAATAATAATAGACAATCCGCTTTGGGGTGGCGAAGTTCTAAATCCACAATGTAGGCAAGCACAAATTATAGATCAACTTAATAAACAAATTCTGGATGATCCACAAGTAGAAAATGTACTATTAGATATTAGAGATGGAATTAATGTTGTACGCAAAAAATAATATGTTTTTTCAAATTAAAAAATATTTGCTAATTTTAATGCTTATTATAAATAATTGCGCTTTAGCAGATCCTAAATCTAAATTAGAAAAATACCATGTTTTACAAGTTTCAATTGCTATTGCTGAACAACCAAGTCAAAACCATAAACACAAAGACCTAAATAAAAATTTAGCAGAGACTATTAAAAAAGATTTGTTAATATTTCATGCTACAACTGAACAGAAATTAACTAAACATCGTATAGAAAATTTACATGATCGTGCTAATCAAGAAATAATAAACAACTTGCAAAGTTTAGGTTATTATCATGCTAAAGTCACTAAAGCTTCTTTAGAAGAAATTAATCCTAATGCTTGGGTGGCGCATTACCAAATAGAACTAGGAAATGCAACAAAAATTAAACAAATTGATTTACAAATAATTGACGAGACAAATAGAGATTTAGCAAAAAAAATCAAAACGCAAACCACTAAACTTTTGCATATTGATCAACAATTAGTTCATGATAATTACGAAAAAACTAAACACAATATTTTAAATAAACTACATGATTATGGATTTTTAAATGCCAAATTTATAACTTCTAAAATAGAAATCAATTTAACAGAATTTACAGCAAAAATTGTTTTTATTTTAGATCCTAGTCAACAATATTATTTAGGAACTGTTTCATTTGAATCAGATTTATATAAAGATGATTTTTTAAAAAAATACATCCCATTTAAAGAAAACGATTTATATCTAACCGACAGCTTGATGCAATTAAAAAATAATTTATTAAATTCTGGTTTATTCTCTAAAGTACGTATAGATACAGAAGATTTATCTAAATTAAAAACCAATATTATTCCAATAATTGTAAGAGTTTATGCAAGACCTGCTAATAAATATAATGGCAGCTTAGGATTTGGTACCGATACAGGGATCCGCGCAACCCTTGGGTACGCACGTCGTAGAGTGGCTCATCCTGGACATTCGATTAATATTAATTTATCTGGCTCTAAAATTCGCAAAGAAGCAGTTGCAGATTATAGTGTACTTGGTAAAAATCCAATGATTGATAAATATAATTTTGGAGTAGCCGCCCTCGAAGGCCATGTTAAAGAAAGATTTAATAAAAACGCAGAATTTTATACCCAAAAATCAAAAGCACAAGCTAATAGACAACAATCTTGGAAATTAAGCTTTTTAACAGAAACATTTAAAGAATTACCAGCATCAGATAAAAAACATGCTAATTTTTTGATGCCAAGTCTACGTTTAACCTGGGTTCATCCTAAGAATAATTTCAGCTGCAATGGAACAGAATGTATAGAACAAGATCAAAATGACAATCAACCTGCAGCTTTTGGTAATAAAATAAGTTTCATTACTAAAGTAGCGTCTAAAGCTACAGCCTCATCATCTAATTTATTGCAATTGACAGCAAATGAAAAATGGATCCATCCATTAATTTATGATTTACGACTTATATTTAAAGGAACAATAGCTACAACTCTTGTTAGTAATTTCGACAAATTACCGTTTAGCTTAAGGTTTTTTGCAGGCGGCGACTATTCTGTGCGTGGATTTGCTTACGAAAGCTTAGGCCCTAGTGCTACAGATCGAGTCGGTAATAAAGGGGTTGTTGGTGGAAAGCATTTATTTTTAACTAGCTTAGAAATAGAAAAACCAATACCTAGCTATCCATCAGTTAGTGTAGCCGGGTTTATAGATGCTGGTAATGCCTTAAATACTTTTAATAAATTCAATTTAAACAAGCTTGCTATTGGTACTGGGTTTGGATTGGGTTACAGAACCCCGGTTGGTTCAGTTCGAGCTTATTTGGCGACACCAATTCAACGTGTCAAATTCGAAGATGCCACAAAAAAAAGAGTGCGATTTCATCTAACTTTTGGGACGGATTTATAGTAAGTTTTGGCTAAGTTGTGGACGAGATCCTACTGCTTGATCACTAGTTAATCGTATTAAATGACACGCTAACCTAGTATCTGAAAAACACCCTAGTCTGGTCCTGCATAGTTGCAAATGCTATTGACATAGAAAAATTAATTTGTTATCAAGTAGCAAATAATTTATAGTCATCATTAATAAACATGGATGTTTTGTTAGAGGATAATTCCTTATGCATACATTACTAATGGTTAGTAAAATAGAGAACGTAGTATCTTCAAATAACCCTCTTATATGTTTGAACTAAACAAAATAGCTAGGATTTCAAAATGAAAACTTTTAATTGTAGAAGTATATTGTGTACACCGATTTTATTGAATGCAAAGCATAATTTGGATTACGATGGACTTCTATTTGATTTAGAAGATTCTATTTCAATCAATAATAAAGAAGAAGCTAGACGCTTACTACCCAATTGCATCAAAGCAACTAGAGAAAATAATACTAAAACAATTTATGCTAGAGTCAATAGCATAAGATGCAGACTCGGTATTTTGGACTTAATGGAAATATTATCGAGTGGAATTGCTCCTGACATTATTATTTTACCAAAAGTTGAAACCATAGAAGAAATTATGTGCGCATACCAAATGCTAATACATGATTTTCCAAATACAAAAATCCAAGTTGTAATCGAAACAGCAAAAGGACTATCAGCCATTGGGTACATTTTAAATAAAGTTAAATTTATTCATGGGCTGATCTTTGGGGCTGCAGATTTTTCTGCTGACATAGGGAGTGATTTAAATTGGGATTCATTATCACTCTATCGAGCAGAACTTGTAAAAATAGGGAGAATCAATAATCTTCAAGTGATCGATTCTCCTTGTTTTGATTATCAAAATCATGAAAGATTAAAAAAAGAAATTATCCTCGGCTATCAATTAGGATTTACTGGAAAAGTTGCGATTCACCCAAGCCAAATTCCTTTTATTAATGATGGTTATTTACCTACAAAGGAGGATATTAATGAATCTCACCTGATCATTGAAGCAGCAAACAAGCAATCGACTCAAATTTTTAAATTAAACGGAAGAATGATAGGACCTCCAATTGTTAAAAGAGCAAAAAGATTGATTGAAAAGTATCAAACTTATACGGTTAACAAGGGTTCAATATGAAAAACATTCCTGCATTTGAACAATTAGACAATAATAGGTTGCGCGAAAGATTTGGACTCTATTATGATGACTTTAAGGTAGGTTCTATTATTGAGCATTATCCTGGTAGAACCATTACAGAAGCAGATAATATCTGGATGTCTCTGTTATGCATGAATACGCATCCGTTACATATCGACGCTGCATATGGTGAAAAAACAGAGTGGGGAAAAAATTTAGTCTCTAGCTTGATCACTTTATCAATCGTAGGCGGATTATCACTTAAAGGAACCAGCGCACGGTGTACTGCAAATTTAGGATGGGAAGAAATTAAATTACTCTCTCCTGTTTTTGTGGGAGATACTATTTATGCTGAAAGTGAAATTCTAGACAAAAGGCTATCTAAATCAAGGCCCAATGAAGGTATTATTAAAGTTAAAACGATAGGCAAGAAACCGGATGGAACTATTTTTTTATATTTTATTAGACATTTCCTTGTTCCTCGAGAAATTTAGGTACTGAATCATGCATAAGTTCATGAATACAAAAAAAACCATAGAAATTGCAAATAAATTTTGGGATAAAACTTATGATCACGGCCTAATGGATATAGCGGCAACCTATTTAGGACAAGGAGAATTCCTAACTGCAAATGGCCATCATTTTACCAATATGTGTTCTTACTCTTATCTTGGGCTAGATTCGCACCCAGAAATCATTTCTGGAGCAATTAATGAAATACAATCTAGCAAAATTTTCAATTATTCTATTACAAGAATTAGAATCATTCTTGACGTAATAAAAGAAACAGAAGAACTATTAGGAAAAGTATTCGAAGCACAAGCAATTACTCTAGCAAGTTGTAGTGCTGCATCTTTAGCAATATTACCACTTATTGCATCAGGTATATTTACTGATAACGAACCACCAATCATGGTATTTGACAAATATACTCATTTTTCAATTAATATTATTAAGCCTATTTGTGCAGATGAATCCGAAGTCCTAACGATTGCTCATAACGATCTAAACGCATTAGAAGAAATATGTAAAACCCATAAAAATGTAGTATACGTTGCTGAAGGCATCTACAGCACAGGTGGATGTGCTCCAGTGAGAGAATTACGAGCTTTACAAGATAAATATGGACTATTTTTGGTTTTTGATGAGGCGCATTCTATATCTGTATATGGAAAAAATGGTCGAGGTTACGCACTAGAAGAAATGGGTGGTATAAATAATAGGACAATTATCGTCTCTTCCTTAAACAAAGGGTTTGGTGCTTATGGTGGATTACTGTTACTTGGACCCGGCATCAATCGCAAAATAGTTGAAAGATTTGGTGGCCCCATTGGTTGGTCCGGATCAGATAAAAATAATACCGCTGTTTTTGGTGCTATTAAAGCTTCGGCAAAAATACACCTGTCTACTGAATTAACAAACCTACAAGCGAAACTTCAAGAAAATATTAAATTATTTGATTCTCTAGTAAATACAAAAGATAGTGGCGATAAAGCAGCAACCCGTTTTATTCAAATCGGCGATCCTGACCGAGCTATTGAAATTGCAAAAAATATTTTTACCAATGGATACTATACCTCTCCATTGTTTTTTCCAATTGTTCCAAAAGGACAAGCTGGATTAAGAGTCATGATTCGTGCTGACCTTAAACAAGAAAAAATAAAATCGTTTTGTAAATTAGTCAACAGCGCAATACATTAGAAATGATATATATCACGTTATTTATTTTATTTACAGCCATATCAAATATTATTTTGAATATGTTTTTTTATCATATTCCAAATATGTTGTTAATATTTTTATCAACAACATATGCAGTTTTGTTTTTTAATTTAATTCACTATAAAACTTTACCTAACATTTATAAAAGGCTTTTAAATAAAAAAAGAGAATACGCTTTTCTGTTATTATCGTTACTCGGAATATGGGTTGGGTCATTTCTGATTCCAATCCATTTTTTGCCTTCTATTTACTTATTTACATTCATGGCCATTAATGGAGCAATTGGTTCTGTTGCATTGTTTTACCAAAATAAAAAATTAAGTAATTTATTTCGAACTTTATTCATGTCAATAAATATCTTAATTTTTTATTTAATTTGCTCTCGATATTATTCAGGATGTAAGTACATAATACTCATTCTCTCCACCTTGATCACTGCCGTTTCCGGTTATGCATATTTAAAAATTTCTAACATATTTAATCGTTATGCGTTTAATTCTTCACAAGTCTTGGCTATTCGTTTTTGGTTACTTTGGTTGTTATCATTAGTTGCAACGTTTTACTGTGATCAATTTAAAGAGATTTCTTTAAAGATTGTGTTACAGACAATGGGGATCAGTTTTCTATACTTAATTACGCCTATTTACTGTTCCCAAAAATCAATTGAAACAATAGGTCCAGAAAAAACAAGTTTAGCAATAGGATTTACACCTTTAGTAACTTTTTCATTAGAAAAAATGTTTTTAAATAATTCATTTAATTTTACTGGTTATTTTTCTATTTCCTTAGCATTGATACTATTATTTTTTTATTTTTATGCAAAATTATCCAATAACTAATTATATTTAAAGGTACAATAGCTACAACCCTTATTAGTAATTTCAACAAATTACCGTATCCTTATAATATTGTTTTTCTAATTCTAAAAGCTTTTTCTTTGTGTCTAACCCAGCCGAATATCCTGTAAGTTTACCATTCGAACCAATAACCCTATGGCATGGGACTATAATGATTATTGGATTATTCCCTACTGAATTAGCTACCCGTCTAATCGCTTTTGGCTCATTAACAATATTAGCAATGTTTTTATAACTTATAGTTTCTCCAGACGGGATTTTGGTTAATGCTGCCCATACCTTGTTTTGTAGAATGTTACCTTGAAGCTGATATTCAATATCAAAATGTTTTCTTTCGCCTTTAAAATATCCTTCAAGCTGAGTTTTTGTTTTAGTAAATATTTCTAGATCTGGCATATTTACCCATCGAGTAATACTAATATCAGGAAAATTTTTTTGTCCTACAAAATAAGCTCCTGTCAAAGCTTTTCCATTAGAAATCAATAGAATATCTCCAAGCAAACTATTTAAAAACGAATAAAAAGTCATATCCTATTGCTCCAAAATAAAGATTATTACTATATATATCACTATAATATTTAGTTGTTTACGCACCCAGCAAAACAAGATTTAATCAATAATATATTTTTTGCTGGTTATGTTTGCAAGTAATGATGAGAAGTTTTTAGCTGCTCATATAATATAGGTCTGGCTCTCGTATTGTTGTTAACATTTTGCGGTAATTGGGGAGAACTTTTTTTATCAATTTTACTAAAGAATAATGTATTGTTCATTTCCAACGAAAAACGACAATCCAGTCCTGCTAATTTTTTCTTTAGATACTCTTCTCTATTACTTGTACTTGTAGCCATATCCCACTCGTCGAATGGAATATGCAATACTTGAGAATTGCATTTTAATAACATAATAGTACAATTTAGTGCTTCTCTTCTTAATAATTCTGGTACCGATAGAATTTTTTCGCGATTTTGATCAAATAAGAAATGCCTAGGCCCATCTACTTGAATTATTATATTGTGCTCTGCAATGCTAACAAATAGATCTACCGGGAATATTCCAATAAAATATTCTTTCTTTAGTATAGCTGTGGCTGGCAAAATATTTCTTAGTGTTTTTATAACTTGATGTTGTATTGCGCTACTAGTAACTGTAATGTCGCCGTTGGTGATTAAGTTTATAGTTTCAATTCCACAATATTTATCAATTCTAGATTTTAACTCGGAATTTAATGATAGTTTTTCTAAATTAATTCTTTCATTATTAACAATAATATTTAATGCCATATGCAGCTGCGTTAATTCAGTATTTGATTTAATTTCAGAACAGCTCGGAATTTTTTGTAATACTGCATTTAATAGATCTTTACTAAAGAAAGGATCTTTGCTATTAAACCAGCAACTATTTGCCATTTGCCAATGATTCTCTAGTAATGCAATATCATATAACAACCCACTTATAATTGCAGGCACTACGGCATCTGGTAAATTATCAACAATGGTTTGTAAAAGTTTCTTGCTAATTTGCAACTCTTTTACTTCTAAAGGGAAAGTACCAGCTTTTGCAAAAGCATGGAAAATAGACATCAATCTATGTATATTGAAAATATTCTCCATAGTATTATCATTATTTGTCAATTCTAATACTATTTTATTTAATCTATTACTTATAGCAATTAAAGCTTCTAAAATTATTGGCTGCACAGAGTAGTTTAACGGCAAATTGGTTATTCCGTATAAAATATCAGTAAGATCTCTCAGGCTAAAATGTTCAATCTTAGTTTTAATCAACTTTATTAACTCTAATATTTTATTAATTTTTGCTTGTAAAAATGCCACGTTACAATCTGATTGATTAAATAATTTTCCGATATTGAAAATTTTTGTAGCTAAATTAATACAATCATCATCACCACCGTTAGGTAATAGGGCAATTGATACAACAAGGTTACTTCTTTCAATATCTAGATTTAATATTTGTTCAATCCTTTTTAGTGGGGAAAGCGAACTATCACGTGCTATTGTGCAAATATCTAAGTTATTTTGTATGCAATCTGTGCGGCGATATTGTTTTACAATTTGCCAAAATATTTGGTAATTTTTTATGCCAGCATTCGCAATACATTCCTCATACAAATTAGAAATAAATTTAGCATATGATTCATCATTTTTTATACCATGTTGAATAGCTATATTAAATCTTTCTAGTAAGTCATTAGAGTATGTCTTATCTTTAGTTGCAATATATTCTTCTATAATAAGCAAAGCCAAATTTGTATACGCATGTTCTACTTTTAATTCTCCAGCTTTATTAAAAAGCTGTGCTGCTTTGCCAAAATCCCTGTTAACACCACTAGATGCAGTAGCATAAATTATTCCAAGGTTAAACGCACTTGCAGGATGATCTTTAACACTTAATTCTGCCCAAAGAAGAACTGCTTTTTCCATAGCAGTTTTCTTGGCTACCAGATCTGTTTGCTCAATGCTTTCTTGATAATATGAATGCGCCAAGTTATATCCAGCACTCAGAATACCAGAAAGATAAGCTTGTTGAAATTTTTTTCTTGCTGCATTTCTATTTGGCTGATTATTATTACCTAAACCTTTATCGAAACAAATACCAAGTTCGGCAGTTGCTAACTTATAGCCTAGTTCATCAGCTTTTTGTAATAACGAAATACCCTTTTCTAAATTTACAGCTACATCCTCGCCATATACATATTTATACCCCAAATTATGTAGGGCCTCTGGCAGATCCTTCTCAGCTGCTTTTTCGTACCAGGCTAAGGCTAATGTTGGATCCCATGGAATATATTCCTCAAATTGGCCAGAATCATAGGCATAAGCTAAATTAAAAACGGCTGTTGATTCCCCTAAATTAGCCGCCAACTGAAGATGTTGCGTGAATAAATCGTAGTTTCCAAGGTTACGGTAAATTTCAGCTAATTCTGTATGGGCTTGCGGAGAATTTAGTTTTGCTGCCTCCAATAAATAATTAATCGCTTCTGCGGTTCGGCCTAATTTTTTTAAAAATAAACCTCTGGCTAAATTAGATTCTTTTGGGCAGCAATCCATGGCTTTATCAAAATAAGAAAGAATAACTGCTGGATCTTGTTCTTCTGAGGTTTTGGTAAAGGTGCCTTCTACCAAACCAGCTGCTAAGTTGTAATATATATCTTTATAAGACTCTTCTTGCAAGTTTGGTGCTGGATTGGTAATTGCTAGCCTATATAGTTGTTCAGCTTCTTTGAAAGCTCCCAATTGGTAAAAAATACCTCCTCTATAGAATGCAATGTCAAACTTTCTATATTTAGGATCTAAATTTGTACATTTATCAAAATGAATTGTTGCTAATGGAAATTGCTTAATGTTTGTATAACACTTACCTAACATATAGTGTGTATTTACTATAGTTGAGCTTAAATTAAATTGTATTTTTAAAGTACGACCAGTTGTATCTTGATCTATTTTATTTAGTTCAACCAAATTATCTTCGTAAATTTTAATAGCAGATTGATAATCCCTAGCGTCAAACATTTGACAAGCTTTTGCATCTAGTAAGTTAGTTTTATTTGTTCTTGCTATTATTCTTTCTGCAATTTTATCTTGGAGACGAGAACGTGTTTTCCGCATACTACTACCCTACTGCTCAAATTAATTGCCAATAATGATATAGTAATTTTATACAGTAATCCAAATGTTTAAACAAAAATGACCAGAATCATCCTGGTCATTTTTTTATTTCACATAACGATTTTTCCAGATCTTTAGCGAGAATATATTATATACTTGGCCCTCGTCTGAAACAACGAGCTAACGCTGGTGCTACAGCCTGGTTAAATGCACTTTTTATCGCATTAACTCCACTACAAGCACCATGCCATAGACCAGTTCCAGCTGGCTTTACTGCATTATTCCAAACAAAAGGTACTGCTGTTTGTGCAGTAAAACGAAGAACTTTTGGTGTCGCCCAACATATTGCAGAAGATGCTGCCAAACCAACCGCACCACCAGTAGCTGCTCCTATCGCTGGAGCTGCAGTAGTTGTGTAAGCATAAGAAGTTGCCCCTATACTTTCTATAGCAGCTAATCTTCCAGCATTATATGCTGCAGCTTTGGCTGCCGTTAATACTCCCATGCCTCGGCTAATTGACATTGGTTGAAGAGCAAAACCCATTCCTGCTCTTGCAACTTGGGCCGCTAAGCCTGGTAAAAATACTGGCCCTACTGCAGAACCAACTGCAGCACCTGCTACTGTACAGAAACCTTTTTTTGTTCCAGAAACATTAGTCGATTCAGCATTATCTGCCTGATTATGATTATTCACAACTGGAGTGGGCACCGCTACTATTTGAATAGGCACTTGTTGTACTGGTTGGGTTGTTCTAGCTCTTATCGTTCGTCTAACAGCAGCTGCTCTAGCTGCTTCTCTAATTGTTCTTGGCATATTAATCTCCTACTACATATTTTTTTATAGAGATAATTTATATTACAAACAACTGTATATTATACCTATATAATATAGGTACTTACGTTTTTTTTAACGACGCTACGATATGACGCTAGGTTTTTTGGTGCCTATGTTAGGGTTTTTTGTTAAGTTTACGGCATTTGGTATGTTACTTTTTTTTGATTATCTTGTTGCTGCTCTTCTCTATTTTTTTCTTCTGCTACAATAGCGGTCGATGATAACGCATTGATGTCACTAAACAGTAGCATTCTTTCTGATGTATTTGGTTCTGATATTTGTTGTTGTAATTGAATTGGTATTGGATTATCTCTATGATATTTTTCCATCCATTCCTTACATGCAGCATTAATTTCAGGATCTCCTTGCATATCGGTAATATTTTTCGCTGTTCCATCGGGATTTCTAAATTTTGCTTTTGTATGTTCTATCACACTATTGATATATGTTATAGCGTATTCTGTTATTAGTGGATCATCAAATATTGGAGCAGGATATTGCATGTGTATTCCTGGAGATAGTAAATATGGAGACATACCACATCTTATACCTGATGATAATGAAGGAGCATTATGGTGGTTGACGGCATTTTGCACACCACGAAATGGTATAGTCATTTCTTTGATTACAATAGATCCATTTTTAGATATTACAAATATAGGCATTGTACCAATCAAAAGGTCCACTATTTTTTCAAAAACCGCTTTCCTAGCTTCAGTACCAATATGTTTAGCTAAAAATTTTCCTTCTAAACGCATTGTTATTTCACAATAACCAGGTTTAATATAATTTTGATGTTGTATTTCAACATCACCATCATTAGGCTCCAACAATAACACCATACCTAATTCTTCAGATAACGCATGATCATCTTTATTAAAAATAGAATATCTCACAAATGGAGTGTGATTATCTAATTTGGCTTGATGCAAAATACAGTACTGAGTTATTTCTTTTATATCTTCAGTCTCTAAAGCCGCTATATCCCCTAAAAATGATTTGAATACAGACATGGGAGTAGGCATAATTACTAATTTATCAGTTTCCAAACTCAAATTAATTATTGCTGGCATATTAACCCCTTATTGTTATATAACAAGTATTTTTATTGTAGTTTGATACATAAAATATCACCATAATTCAATTAAAAAAAGACAAGCATACACGCAACGTTATTTCAGATTTTTGGTGATTAGCAGCCATTACAATTAAAATGCTCCGAATATGCAGGTATTTTTGTTTGATATTATTATTTATAGTAAAATGGCTCACAATAATAAGAATCTATAACTGCAAAACAAGTACTGAATAGACCATTGGATATAATTATGAAACGATTAAAAATTATTACTATATATACCATTATAATATTTAGTTGTTTATGCACTATATTATGCTATTTAATTACAACCCAACACGGGGCAAAATTATTATTAAATATAGCAATCAGTTGTAACCCTGTATCAAATAAATTTAAGATCAACAAAATATCTGGAAATATTCTTAAAGGGATAATACTGCAAGATATTATTTATTCTCAAGCCGAATACAATCTGCACATAAACACCGCAACTATAAAAATAAATTGGCTAGAATTTATAAAAAAGCAAAACATTTCAATTAATATTAATAAATTATCTGGAACATTAAACAATGAACCATTAATTGCCAGCATTAACTTTAGTAAAAAACATAATTATATAAAGTTCAATTCAAAAAGTTTTATTAAAATTGGGGACAATATTTTAAATATAGAACAAACACCTAATAATCAACAAAATAACCAACAAATTAGTTTTAACATAATAGCTAATCAATTAAATCTGTTTAACAAACAAGCAACTGGTACAATTATAATAAATGGCAATTTATCAAACGACCTGAATTATTTAAAAGCAGATATTTCGACTAAAAAATTAGTTGTTAACGGCATAGATCTTGGCTCATTTTTAATTAGCAAACATAATACTTTAACCTTTATAGCAAAACAGACTAATAATAACAAAGTTAGCACAGAGCTAGAAGTAGATTTTCAAGATATCAGTCCAATAATGAATTTCGTTCCTAACATAACTAGATTAAAAGGTAAATTACAAGGAACAATTAAATTTAATGGAAATACTAACGAACCAAGATTTACAACTAATTTAGCACTAAAAGATCTAACTATGTCTCTACCAGAATATGGTATAAAAATAAAACCTCTAAATTTATATTTAACTGCCAAAAATGATAAAACTATTTTTATTAATGGTAAAGGCGTTATGCGCAATGGTCCTGGAGAATTCAATTTAAAAGGTCATTTCGAACCATTAAATGCTGATTTCCCTAATTCATTACAGATTTATGGAGAAGGTATAGAATGCATCAACACTCCTGGTTATCATCTAATTACATCGTTACAATTAAAATTAGCATTTTTATTAAAGCAAAATGCTTTACAAATAACTGGGGATCTATCTATACCTGAAGGCACCATTGACTTAGATAAACAAAAACAATCTACAATAATTAAATCTAATGATATAGTGTTTGCAGATCAAACAAATACTATTCAACCAAATAAAAAAAATTATTTAAAAATATTACCATCTATAAATTTAAGAATTAAACCAGAAATAAGACTGTTAGGCAAAGGTTTGAATACAACAATCAGTGGTAAATTAAAAATTTACACTAACGAAAATAATGACTCTCTACTTGGTAGTGGTAGGATTAGCATTAAACACGGGATCTACAATCTATCTAGCCAAGAATTTTTAATTGAAAAAGGTATAATCATTTATTTGCCAGGAACACTAATTTCCAATCCCAGTCTTGATATCAAAATTTCACCTAACAAAGAAACAACCAATATTAATAAAACAAATGAACAATCTTTATATATAGAAGGAACACTTGAACATCCGATCATTAAGGACAGTGGTTTGGTTAATGAACGTCAAGCAGTATTACAGTTACTAAATTTTGGAAACCATACTATTACGAGTAGCATTAAAGAAAAATTTCACTTGCAAGAATTTGGCATAGTAGAAGATGAAGCTGCATCTCGTCAATTTAAAAATAAAACATCTGATGAGTCATTATTAGATAATAAAAATTTTGTAGTTGGTAAAAAAATAAATAATAAAATCCACTTGCAGTATTTAAAAACTCTAAGCAATACTAATAATACTGTTAGATTAAAATACAAATTAAACAATTATTGGTCGATTGGAATAGAATCTAGCACAGATGACGGCCACGGAGCAGACGTAGGATTTTCTATAGAAAAATAGTAATCGTTAAACACCTCTGGAGAAAGCGGCTGAGGGATAGAGGCAAAAGTAGTAAATAAAAAAAGCTCTAATACATGAATATTAGAGCTTTATGTTGTTAAGTTATTTATAATTAATCTGTTTTTTCAAGAATTTTGATATTTACTGCAGATACCCTACCTTTATTAGAAGCTAATTCAAAACTAATCCTCATACCCTCGTCAAGTTTACGTATTCCTGCACGTTCTAAAGCAGAAATATGTACAAAAACATCTTTTCCACCCTGATCTGGCTGAATAAAGCCAAATCCTTTATTAGGGTTAAACCATTTTACAACACCAGTAGTAGACATAATCATTTTCCTTATTAAATAAACAAATTTATTTAATACACCCTGCCTTACCTATTAAAAACCATTTAAAACAGCCAAAAATAAATATTTAAGTATATTAAACAAAGTAAAAATACAACTTTATTACAAGCAAGTCAAATATAAATCTATGTATATAATCTTATTTAAGATCTATAGATCCTTAATAAATTTAAGATATACCTAACACCTATAAACTTACTTGTAACCCGTATATTCTGTTATATTACTTATTAATATTAATATCAATAGATTTTTAGAAGATAGT
>CAIJNR010000056.1 GCA_903822055.1 uncultured Francisellaceae bacterium
GTTAATAATTTGGCAAATAATAATCAAAGTGATTATGGTGCATTAGAGATTAATAAATCAAAATTTGTGTTATATAGGATACCTAACGAATGGTATATAAAACAGATGAAATATAATAACTCTATTATATAGATATTATATTCTTGATAATTATTATATTTTATTGTATAAAAAAATAGTTAAAAAATTTTATACATTTACAAAAATTGAGCAAAAAACACATGTTAGCTAATAAGATACCAGTATTGTTTACTACGATAGGGCTACTTACCTGTGCTAATGTATTTATGACCTTTGCTTGGTATGGGCATCTTAAGTATACAAATCATCCATTAGTTATAGCTATTTTAGTAAGTTGGGGAATAGCTTTTTTTGAATATTGTTTGCAGGTTCCTGCTAATCGTATAGGGCATCAATATTTTTCGGTAGTCCAATTAAAAACTATCCAAGAAGTGATAACTATGGTTGTTATTATGTTTTTTTCAACATTTTATTTGGGTGAAACTCTTAAAATGAATCAATATGTGGGGCTTTTTCTAATAACATTAGGTACATATGTTGTGTTTTATAAATAGAAACAATAATATCCAGCCAATCAGCACAAGCTACTATCTAATTGGCTAAATAGAAATTGTTTAAATATTGTATATTTTATTATCTATTTTCTTCTGTAGCATTAGTATGTCTTTTATTGCCTTGCTGTTGTTGTTTTCCGGAACAACCGCCACCCATAAAAGGATTAACTTCGCTAAATTTATTAACATTTTCTGTGAATTTTTTAGTTAATTCACTAGTGCTTTCTGTAAATTTAGAAGTTAAGTCATCAGCATTTTCTTTAGCGCAACGATAACTTTCTTGTAATAAATTATTATACATAGTTAAAAGTTTTTTAACGTGTTCTATGTTTTTTTCACTATATTCAGCCATCATTTTTTCTTGTAATTTAGAAAAATCTTCTGGTGTTTTAACAGTAGACATAGATTGAAACAATTTTATAGAAGCAGATGTATTATCTCCGATGCAAGACATGCATTCTTGCATAAATTGTTCTATCAAGTTCTGAGATTGTTGAACTTTTTGAGTATTTAAAAAAACTTTAAACGCTAATTGATTTACTTCTTGTGCATTCGTTAACATTTTCCAAAACATACTTACCGGATCTAAATTTGACACACGCCCTCCAATTTGCAAAATGCAATTTTAATTACCAATAATTAACTACTAACTACTAATAAGTATGGTTCGTTAGTATAAAAAAGTCAAAATATAGACTATACAACAAACCACCCAATGTTTATTGCTTGTTTATCCAGATATTTTCAGCATGTTGGTCATTAATTGTATTTTAAAGTGCTATACTAAGTTTATCGCCTTAATTATACCTTAATTAAATCTAATTAAATAATAAATAGATCAATTTAGGATAGAATAATGGATCAAAATGCTGCAAGAAAAATAACTACAGATTCAACCGAAGAATGTGAATTTTTTGATAAATTTTTTCATGTGTTTCTTAATCAATATCTTGGAGCGTCTCCTGCATTTAATTTATCTGTATTTGATTGGTTACTCCATCTTAGTATTTCTCCAGCAAAACAAATACAATTAATGCAAAGTGCTTACCAAAAAGCCATGCAATTAAGAGAGTATGCTTTACAATATTATACTCATCAAGAAGATTTACCAAGTATTGGTCCTAAAGTTGGTGATAGACGTTTTAGGAATGAAGCATGGAAAGAATTTCCGTTTAATTTATATTCAGAAGCATTTTTATTGTGCGAACAATTTTGGAAAGAAGCAATTAATAACGTTCCAGGTGTTACTAAACATCATCAATTAATGAACCATTTTATTTTACAACAAGTGTTAAACATCATATCTCCAACTAATTTTATTAACACAAATCCAGAAATATTAGCTGTAGCTAACAAGCAAAAAGGCGCTAATTTTATTCAAGGCTTTAATAATTTTCTTGAAGATCTACCACGCAAAATGTCGGCTTTACCACCTGTTGGGATGGAACAATTTCAAATTGGTAAAAATCTTGCAACAACTCCAGGTAAGGTTATTTATAAGAATGATTTAATTGAATTAATTCAATATACTCCAACAACAACAGAAGTTTATAAAGAACCTGTTTTAATAGTACCAGCTTGTATTATGAAATATTATATTTTAGATCTTTCAGCTAATAATTCATTAGTAAAATACTTGGTGTCTGAAGGGCATACTGTATTTATGATTTCTTGGAAAAATCCAACATACAAAGATAAAGATTTAGGGTTTGATGATTATATTAATTTAGGAGTAATGTCATCGATAGATGCTATTAATGCCATTATACCAGGGTGTCAAATTCATGCTGCTGGTTATTGTTTAGGTGGAACTATGTTGGCAGTGACTGCAGCTTACATGGCTGGTAAATCAGACAATAGATTAAAAAGTGTTACATTGCTTGCAGCGCAAGTAGATTTTCAGTCTGCTGGTGAATTGTTAGTGTTTATGGATGAAAGTCAAGTATCTACGCTTAGAGATAGTATGTGGAAGTTGGGTTATTTAGATGGTCCGCAAATGGCAAATGCATTTAATGTTATGCATTCAAACGAATTAATTTGGGGACGTATGGTGCAAGATTATTTAATAGGTGAACGCAGGCCTTTATTTGATGTTATGGCGTGGAACGCAGATGTCACTAGGCTTCCAGATAGAATGCATTCAGAGTATTTAGAAAAATTGTTTTTAACAAATGGTTTAATTCAAGGTGCATTCTCAGTTAATGGTGAAGGAATATCTTTGTTAAATATTAATGTTCCAATTTTTGCGGTAGGAACTGTAGCTGATCACGTAGCCCCTTGGAAATCAGTATACAAAATTAACTTTTTCACTAAAGTGGATGTTACTTTTGTTTTAACAACTGGCGGTCATAACGTTGGTATTGTAAGTGAACCAGGACATAAAGGTCGTTCTTATCAATTGATGACTAAAACACAATCAGACAAATGTATAACACAAGATGCCTGGTTAAAAACCGCGCCTACTAATGAAGGATCTTGGTGGTTAGCATGGCAACGTTGGATAGTCGACTATTCTGATGCAGTAAAAGTGGCACCACCTGCTATGGGAAACAAGAAGAAAGGTTATCCTATTTTATGTGATGCACCAGGTAATTACATTTTACAAAAATAACGGGTTGGCGCAAAGAACTCTTGCTTTTAAACGAGCGTCTGTTTGAGCATAGCGAGTTTAGCGAGTGAAAAAGTAAGAGTTCTTTACACCAACCCATAATAATATTTCGGGAGAATATAATGCTATACATTCAAAACCATACCTTTGATGAAATAGAAATTGGAGATAGTGCTTCTCTTACCAGAATGTTAACAGAAAAAGACATAGAAGTATTTGCAATTATGTCTGGTGATATTAATCCTGCACACTTAGATAAAGAATATGTTAAAACGGATGTTTTCCACAAAATCGTAGCTCATGGAATGTGGGGTGGATCATTATTGTCAACAGTATTAGGTACTCAATTACCAGGACCAGGCACTATTTATTTAGGACAAACATTAAAATTTTTACACCCTATTTCTGTAGGTGATTTAGTGACTGTTAGTGTAACTGTTTCTAAAAAAAATGCCGCTAAATTTCTTATAGAGCTAGATTGCAAATGTACCTTACAAAATAATGTTGTTGCAATTACTGGGGTGGCAACTGTTATAGCTCCGACCGAAAAAGTAAAAAGAGAAAAAGTTATTTTACCAGAAATGGTTTTAAAAGAACGTAAACATACTTGGTATGATTATTTAATGTCTCTTAATAAAGATTTCCCACCACTAAAAACAGCAATAGTTCATCCTCTCGATAAAGAATCATTAGAAGGAGCAATTTCAGCGGCTCAAGAAGGAATAATTACTCCTGTTTTAGTAGGGCCTAAAGATAAAATCATATCTTTAGCTAAAGAACTTGGTATGGATATTTCAGGATATGAAATAGTAGACGCTAAACATAGTCATGGTGCAGCAGAAGTGTCAGTTGCTATGGCAAAAAAAGGTGAAGTAGAAGCGCTTATGAAAGGTAAACTTCATACTGATGAATTAATGGAATTGGTTGTTGATAAAAAAATTGGGTTGCGCACTGGCCGTAGAATAAGTCACATATTTGCAATAGATGCTCCTAATTATCCCAAACCTTTGTTTGTTACAGATGCTGCTATTAATATTCATCCTACTTTATCAGATAAAGTAAGTATTGTGCAAAATGCAATTGACTTATTTAGAGCATTAAAATTAGGCACTCCAAAAGTAGCTATTGTATCTGCAGTTGAAACAGTTAATGAAAATATTCCATCTACATTAGATGCTACAGCTCTTTGTAAAATGGCAGAACGTGGCCAAATAACCGGTGGTATTTTAGATGGGCCGCTAGGTTTTGATAATGCAATTTCAGTAGAATCTGCAAAAACTAAAGGAATTGTATCGCAAGTTGCTGGAGAGGCAGATATTATTGTTGTACCAGATATTGAATCAGGCAACATGTTATATAAAAATATGTCATATTTTTCTGGGATAGAGGCAGCTGGTCTGGTACTTGGGGCATCTGTACCAATTATTTTAACTAGTCGAGGAAGTGATTCCGCTTCTAGAAGAGTTTCTTGTGCGATGGCGTTAATATATATGCGTTTTAGAGAGGTTCCATTATGACAGAAAATGCAATTTTGGTTATTAACGCAGGTTCTTCGAGTATAAAATTTGCAATTTTCCCAATAACTACATCTATTACAAAATTATATTATGGAATGGTTGATCATGTAGCAACTGCTCCAGAACTTATTATTCATGATGTAGACAAAAAAGTTGTCTTCTCTAAAGTTTTTGAACTTAGTGATTATGAAGGAGTTGTTGCAAATTTAATAACCTCCATAAATACATTTTTAAAAAATTTTACTTTAATAGCTGTTGGACATAGAGTAGTACATGGTGGAACAGAATATCTTAATCCAATTTTGATTAATGATCAGATAATCGAAGATTTAACAAAATTAATTCCATTAGCACCATTACATCAGCCATATAATCTTAAAATTATTGTAGCAATTAGAAAAATTTATCCTAATTTAAAACAAGTTGCATGTTTTGATACAGCATTTCATGCTACTCAATCCAAAATAGCTAGAATGTTTGGTATACCTAGAAAACTATCTGAATCTGGGGTTATTAAATATGGATTCCATGGTCTTTCATATGAGTATATATCTACAGTTTTACCAAAATATTTGCCTGAAAAATTATCTAATGGAAAAATATTGATAGCACATTTAGGTAATGGTGCTAGTGCCTGTGCTATGAATAACAGAAAAAGTGTAGCAACTTCTATGGGGTTTACGGCTCTTGAAGGATTAATGATGGGGTCGCGTTGCGGTAACATAGATCCAGGAGTGGTTTTATATTTATTAGATGAAAAAAAATTAAGCGTTAAAGAAACAACTAAATTATTATATTCAGAATCTGGAATGTTAGGAGTGTCTGGCATTAGTAGTGATCTTAGAGAACTGGAGTCTAGTAGTGATCCTCATGCAAAAGAAGCAATAGATTTATTTTGTTACAAAGCAGCACGGGAACTTTTAGCATTATGTACTATTTTAAAAGGATTAGATGCAATTGTATTTACAGCAGGTATAGGAGAACATTCTTATTCTATGCGCGAGAAGATCTGCGATTGGTTGTCGTGGCTTGGAATTAGTATAGATGTGAATGCTAATAAGGCTCATGCTAATATTATTAGCGATAAAAACAGTAAAATTACTGTAGCTATAATACCAACTAATGAAGAGTTAATGATTGTAAATCATGTTATCAATATTATTGAGAAAAAAGTTTAATTCAACAATGTAAGCATCTGCTATTAACTCATTACCATCATTTTTGCCACCATGGTTGTTGCTATAAACTTGAGTTTATTTATTATGTATTATTTGTCTCATTATTATCAAAATGTTTATTTAATGCTAATTGCACTGCCTGCAACCTGGATTTGCATTTTTCGTATGCAAGAGTTGCATCTTTAATCATTGGTAATAATTGATCTATATTTATAAATTGGTTGTTTCGTAAGGTCGTAGCTATTTCTTGCAATTTCTTATAATTATCTTCGAAATTATTAATTTTTTTAGCATTTTTCATATTTAATTTCCTATTTTTTTAATTTGTTTTAAGTTGATTCAATTTTACAGACAACTTCGCCATCATGAAATTTTAATAACAATTGCTCATGATTGATTGCCGTAGCTTTGGATGTTATTAAAACTCTATTTATATCGTTGCTGTATGCTATGGCAAACCCTCTTGCTAAAGCCTTTTCTGGTGATAAAGATAATATTTGTTGCATAATGGCTTCTAACAATTTGTTTAAAGTTGTTAAACGATCTTGTAATATTGGTTGTAAATTTAACAATTCTCTATCTAATATGCTTTCTATATATTGTATTCGATGGATTGCATCATTTTTTATATATTCAAATAAATTTAATAAATCATTGCTGCTTTGAGTATACAGTTTATGAAAATATTGACTAATATATTCGAAATCAGCAGTTATTTGTTCGGCATTGCTATAAATACTGGTTATTATAAAATTAATAACCTTAGAAGGGGTGTCGAACGACTGTTTAGCTATTTGATCTATAATTGTTTGGTCTTTATTGTGTCCTATACCGCTAAGTATTGGAATATTTATTAAACATATTGCTTTTGCTATAGAATAATCATTTAACCAGGTTAAATCAGAACTTGCGCCACCACCCCTGATTATTACTATTGCGTCGTAATTTATTTGTGATTCTATAATTGCAGAAAGTGCTGAAGTAATAGAGGCAGTTGTATCTATTCCTTGGAAAATTGCTACATAATAATCAAAGCTACATAAATTATAATTTTCTAACAGTAAAGTATCTTGTTTAAAATCCCCAAGTCCAGCTGCATCTTTAGGGCTAATTACAGCAATTTTATTAAAATCGACTGGCAATGTTAAGTTTTTATTGTTGTAAAAAATACCATCAGATAGCAATTGTTGTTTTATTTTTAATAGCTTCGCATTAGCCTCACCTAATGTGTAAGATGGATCTAGGTTATTAACAACAACGGTTAATCCGTATTGTAAATGGTAGTCAAGGTTAACTTGAGCTAATACTTTTATACCAGCTTTCAATTCAATGTTGGTTTCTTCTATAAATTTTTTTAAGATTTTTGAGGAATTCCAAATTACTCCTCTGATCCTTGCTAATAAATTACCTTGTTCATCATACTCTACTAAAGTAAGGAATAGGTTGGTGTTGTAAGTTTTTAATTCGCTAATTTCAACAATTAACCAAATGGATGAATTATATTCTTTAACAATTAGATTTTTAACTTTATTAATTAACAATAATAAAGAATAAGGTTTATCTAATGTTCCAGAATCTGTGCTGATTGATTGTGGATTTTGTTGCTCTATATTAGACATTGTTTCTTCTGATATCCAACGATAAAATGGTTGTAAATCCATATCATTTGTAATAAACCATTTTTTTAATTGAGCATGCCATTTAGCTCCAAGTCTTTTGGCCAAGTCTTTTTCTGTAAATGGTACATTTAGTTCTATCATTTTTAGATCCATATGATGCTTAGGGGCGGAGCCAAAACTTGTACTTTTAAACGAGTGTTTGTTTGAACGTAACTAGTGTGCGCTAGTGAAAAAAGTACAAGTTCTTTGCTCTGCTCTTTGGGGTGCCCCCAGTCTAGTTTAAACAGTTTACAAAATAAAAAACCCTAGGTCACTAAAAATTTGAGCAAATTTGATAATTTTTTATGAATTAATCCTTCTTAATCTACAAATTTATACTAAGATTTCTATATGGATAATAAAAATAGTAATTGGCAACTTGGTTACATGTGTATGTTGATATTCTGAAAATTTCAGGAAAGTTTCAAAAAAAATAATTGTAACAATAATTAAATATTATAAAAAAAATAAATACGTAGTTAAGGGGATTGGGCATATGTTAAGCAAAGAGCTGGAGTTGACTTTAAATTTAGCATTTAAAGATGCTAGAGACAAAAGTCATGAGTTTATTACGGTAGAACATTTATTGTTATATTTATTAGACAATTATTCTGCTGGCCGTGTGTTACAAGCCTGTAATGTAAATCTTCCTAGGTTAAAAGAAGAATTAACTAATTTTATCGAAGAGACCAATCCAGTTATCCCCCCAAATGATCAGCATCGTGAAACGCAACCAACTTTAGGTTTTCAGCGAGTGCTACAAAGAGCAGTATTTCAGGTACAATCTTCGGGTAAAGAAGAAGTTTATGGCTCTAATGTTTTAGCAGCAATCTTTAGTGAACAAGATAGTCAGGCAGTATATTTTTTAAAACGTGAAAATGTTACTCGTTTAGATGTTATTAATTATATAGCTCATGGAATTACTAAAATAGAAGAACAATCAGAAGAACAAGAAATTTCAAACAATTCTGACGAAGAGATGATCCAAGACATGGGAAACAAAAGCCCATTAGAAAGTTTTGCAATCAATTTGAACAATCAAGTAAAATTAGGAAAAATTGATGATCTAATTGGTAGAACAGAAGAAATAGAAAGAACTATTCAAATTTTGTGTCGTCGTCGTAAAAATAACCCATTATTTGTTGGAGAAGCAGGAGTTGGTAAAACTGCTATAGCAGAAGGTTTAGCTAAATTAATAGTAGAGCAAAAAGTTCCAGACGCTATAAAAAACAGTATAATATATACGTTAGATCTTGGTTCATTATTGGCAGGTACAAAATATAGAGGAGATTTTGAAAAAAGATTAAAATCTTTATTACAACAATTGAAGAAAAAAGCTAATGTAGTGTTATTTATAGACGAAATTCATACCATAATAGGAGCAGGTGCAGCTTCGGGTGGAGTTATGGATGCTTCTAATCTAATTAAACCAATGTTGGCCTCTGGTGAGTTAAAGTGCATAGGATCTACAACTTTTAAAGAATATCGCAGTATTTTTGAAAAAGATCGTGCATTAGTCCGTAGATTTCAAAAAATTGATATTAAAGAGCCAAATGTTTTAGAAACTATTACTATTTTAAAAGGTATAAAAAAACAGTTAGAGCAACATCATAATGTTAAATATTCAGATGCAGCATTAAAAGCAGCATCTGAACTTGCAAGTAAATATATTACGGATAGGTTTATGCCAGATAAGGCTATTGATGTTGTAGATGAAGCTGGAGCATTACAAAAATTATTGCCACAACAAAAACGCAAACAAATAATAGGTGTTAGTGATATAGAAAAAATTGTTTCTAAAATGGCTAGGATCCCCAGAAGAACTGTTTCCTTATCAGATAAAACTTTGCTGAAAAATTTAGAGAGAGATTTAAAACTAGTGATTTTTGGACAAGATGTGGCAATTATTTCATTGGTAAATGCTATTAAAATTGCAAAATCAGAATTAGGGGATCAAGGTAAACCAATTGTAAATTTTTTATTTTCAGGACCAACTGGAGTTGGTAAAACTGAAGTATGTAAACAATTATCAAAATTGTTGGGAATAGAATTAGTTAGATTTGATATGTCGGAATATATGGAATCTCATAGTGTTTCTCGTTTAATAGGAGCTCCTCCTGGTTATGTAGGCTATGAACAGTCTGGATTATTAACAGATGCAATATGTAAAACCCCACATTGTGTTTTATTATTAGATGAATTAGAAAAAGCACATCCTGATATTTTTAATTTATTATTACAAATTATGGATCATGGTACATTAACGGATAATAACGGAAGAGAAACTGATTTCCGTCATGTTATATTAATTATGACAACCAATGCGGGTGGCGCGGATATTAGTAGAGCATCTATTGGATTTAATGTCCAAGATCATTCTACAGATGGTTTGAAAATAGTTGAAAAACAATTTAGCCCAGAATTCAGAAATCGACTAGATGCTATAATACAATTTAATATTTTATCCAAAGAAGCTATTTATTTAGTGGTAGAAAAAATATTAGCAGAGTTGCAATCGAAACTTAATGATAAAAAAGTTAGTTTGTCAGTAGATAATCCAGCTAAAGATTGGTTGGTAACACGTGGATACGATAAAATTATGGGAGCTCGTCCTATGCATCGTTTAGTTAAAGAAACTTTAAAAAAACCTCTAGCGGAAGAATTATTATTTGGAGGTTTATCTACAAACGGTGGAAAAGTAAAAGTTACTGTTGAAAATAATGAAATTAAGATCACAGTTAATTGATTAAATAACGTTTTTTTAAGAGACTTTACTGTACGCTATCATCTGGTTGTTCGGAATTACTAGTTGTGCTTTTATTATCTTTATTTCTAAAAATAATCCTACCTTTAGTAAGATCGTATGGAGTTAATTGTACGGTTACTCGATCTCCAAGTAAAATACGAATATAATTTTTACGCATTTTACCAGAAATATGTGCATTTACAACATGATTATTATCTAATTTAACTTTAAAATTAGTGTTGGGTAGACTTTCGATTACCACACCTTCCATTTCGATAGCTTCTTCTTTTGCCATTCAATTACACCTTTGTTTATTAAAAATCACTTTTATTTAGCAGTAGCCACTTTAATTAGCGAATAATAGCATAAAATACGGGTATATCAAGCATATTTTGAAAAAACCAGCATTAAATATCTTATAATTAATATATCAGGATGGTGTTTTAACTATGGTAGGGAGGATATTTAAAAGGCAATAATCTGTTGCGAGTGTTATATGGCAGATAATACGCAAAATTCATTAGATGAATTATCAATCAATGATAATAGTGCATCGCTTGGTAAACCTGCAACTTCGCAAACCGCATCTCCAGAACAAAATAAAGATACAGGTCCAATTATTAGTGATGGGAATGTTAACAGTAATGTGTTGCAACCCGATCCGCAAGGACGCATGCAGATTGTTACAGAGAAAAAGATAGGCTTGGATGCTAACAACGAAGGAACCATTGTTAATGCATCACCAGAAGAACCTAAGTCGTTAACCGAAGAACAGCTTGTTCAGCAACAGCAAGAATTACAAAATGACACAGCAATTATCAATTATTTAGAACAAAATAATATAAACATAAATTTAAATGTTGTAGCAAACGTTTCAAATATAAATTTATTATCATTTGGCATTGGAACATTAAATAAACAAATTATTAATGGATCATTAATTTTAAACCAACCAACAGAAATAGGGTATGGTGGTTTTGGCTATGGTGATGTTGTTAGAAGCGTTAATAGTAGTTTATTAAATTCTTATTATAACATGTTTGATATGTCAATAATTTCTATTCCAACAGTTAAAGCTGAAATTGCAGGAAGTATAGAACAAAATCCAGAATTAATTAAAATGTTTTTAGACAATCTTATGCCATCTATGCATCCACAATATTTCGCGATTGGTAGTGGCAATAATACAATAGTATTTAATAATATATTGGGCGGAACACTTTCGGTTGGCGGTGGTACAAATAGTATTTATGGTGGCTCTGGTCCAGTTGTTATGTGGTTAGATGCTGGTGACAATACAGTAGTTGGTAGTACTGGGCACAATGATATTACTGTTAATGGTGGTGTAAATAGCATTACAATTTCAACTGTTGGTGGAGATATAATTAATCTTAATAGTGGTAGCAATACTATATTTGGTACTACCGGAGAAGATACAGTTTATATTGGTGGTGGCGATAATGTTATCTATGGGGCAGGGGCCGATGATCCGATCTATGTAACAGCTGGTAATAATACAATATTTTTTGGCACTGGTAATAATTTAATATCAGTAGCTGGCGGCAGCAATAAAATAACAGGTGGAACAGGGACTGATACAATTTATCTAAATGCTGGTAATAACATAATAACTGGTGGTAGAGGTGTTGATACAATCGCAGTAACTAGTGGGGTTAATGCGATTACAGGTGGAGCTGGTATCGCATTAATAACTATAAGTGGTGGGATAAATACTGTAACAGGCGGTGTTGGAGTAGATACTATTACATTAGGTGGTGGTGTTAACATTGTAACAGGTGGCTCTTCTGGATTAGATTTAATAACTATAATCGGCGGCAACAGCAATAAAGTAACAGTAGGGACTGGGGCCGACACGATTAATGTAAGTGGTACTAGTGCTAGCACTAATACTTTAATAGGCGGCGTTGGTGCTGCAACAATTAATGTAAGTGCTGCCAATAGTACGAATATTATAACTGGTGGTTCATCAGGGGTTGATAATATAACGATCACTGCAGGTAACAGCACAATAACTGGTGGCTTAGGAGCCACTACAATTACAGCAGCTGGCGGTGTCAACACTATTAATGGTGGCGCAGGAATAAACACCATTAATTTAAATAGCGGTACGAATACTGTAGTTGGTGGTGTTGGTAAAGATATTATTAATGCAACGGGTGGCGCTAACGTTGTAACTGGTGGTTCATCAGGATTAGATAGTATAACAGTAAGTGCGGGTAGCAATACAATCACAGGCGGCGTTAGTGCAGATTTAATTACAGCAAATGGAGGAGCTAACACTATTAACGGTGGCGCAGGAATAGGCACCATTAATTTAAATAGCGGTACAAACACAGTGTTTGGCGGTGTTGGTAAAGATATTATTAATGCAACAGGCGGCATTAACGTTGTAACTGGTGGTTCATCTGGATTAGATTTAATAACAATTACTGGTGGTAACAGCAACAAAGTAACAGTAGGTACTGGTGCCGATACGATTAATGTAAGTGGCACTAGTGCTAGCACGAACACTTTAATAGGCGGCGTTGGTGCTGCAACAATTAATGTAAGTGCTGCCAATAGCACGAACACTATAACCGGCGGTTCATCAGGATTAGACAGCATAACAGTAAGCGCAGGTGGCAATACAATTACAGGTGGCACTGGTGCGGATAGTATTACAACAAACGGTGGTACGAATACAATTACGGGCGGCGTTGGAGCAGATTTAATTACA
>CAIJNR010000057.1 GCA_903822055.1 uncultured Francisellaceae bacterium
CAGATTAAAATTTAAAGACAATTCATCTAAAGACAACAAATGGTTTTCTTTTGCAGTATACACATGACCTAACCGCGCTAAATAATTTAATATTGCTTGTGGTAAGTACCCCTCGAGCAATAAATCCTGTATAGATTGACTGCCATTTCTTTTAGATAATTTTGGCGTTCCATCTGCACCATTAATTAATAAAGAAAAATGCCCGTATTGAGGAGCTTTTAATCCAATAGATTGTAAAATAAGTAATTGTCTAGGCGTGTTACTAACATGATCTTCACCACGCAAAACATGAGTTACCCCTTGCAATACATCATCTATAACACTACAGAACATAAAAGACTCGGCACCATCTTGACGCTTAATTACAAAATCACCAAAATCATTACTGTTAAATGTTTGTTTACCTTTTATTAAATCATCAAACTCTATCACAATATTTTTAGGTACATTAAACCGCCAACATGCTAATTCGTTATTTGCTAATTTTTTTTGAACTTCTTCTTCGGTTAATTTAAGACAAGTACCAGCGTATCTAGGTGGTAACCCTTGAGATAATTGAATTTTACGCATTAAATTAAGTTTTTCTTCGGAACAAAAACATCGATAGGTTAAATTTTTTTTGTGTAATTCTTCGTAATACTTATCGTAAATGGCTGTTCTTTGTGATTGATATACAATTTCTCCATCCCAATGTAAGCCTAAAATGTTAAAATCTTCCAGCAATCCAGTTATATACTCTGGTTTTGAACGTTCCCGATCGGTATCTTCTATGCGTAATAAAAACGCCCCTTTTTGATTTTTAGCAAATAAATAACTAAATAATGCGGTACGCAAATTACCTATATGCATAAAACCAGTAGGGCTAGGAGCAAATCTGGTTTTTACTGGAAAGTTAGAAGCTGTTGTTTTTATTGTCATACCGCAAAATGTATTATAAGATTGATGCTAACGCAACCCCCTAGACTCTACTAATTTATGTATATGTAGTGCAGCCAGTACCAACCAAAGAGAGTTAAACAACTATGAGCATTTTTTTTATATCAGATTTACATTTAAATGAAAGATTTTCAGATAGCTATAGGTTGTTTAATAAATTCTTTAGTACTTTACCAAAAACTACCGAAGCTGTTTATATTTTAGGAGATTTATTTGAAGCCTGGATTGATGACCATTTAAACACAGAATTTTTAAATAACGTTAAAAATATTTTAAAAACCAGCTCTAATAATATCCCTATTTATTTTATCCGTGGTAATAGAGATTTTTTGATTGGTAAACATTTTGCTAAACAAACTAATATTAAAATTTTGCCAGACTCATATAAATTTAATTTGTATGGTCATAATATTTTATTGTTGCATGGAGATTCTTTATGTTCGCTAGATAAACGACATATTTATTTTACTAATATAATACGCCATCCGATAACAGTTGGTCTTGCAAATATTTTGCCCATTAAATTAAAACTGACAATTGCTGATCAATTAAGAACCATAAGCAAAAATAAATATAAAAATAATAATATTAATATTGTTAAAAATTTAGCTATTTACGATGCCTGTCAAAGTACTGTAGAACAAATCATGCAACAACACTCCGTAAACATCTTAATTCATGGTCACACCCATAAGCCAAATATTCATAATTTTATTATTAACCAATCAATTAACAGCCAAGGTGATGTTATTAATAACAAGGCTTTTACTAGAATAGTACTTGGAGACTGGAATAATCAGGCACAAATTTTAGAATTTAATAAAAATGGCTATGAGTTAAAAACCATTTCTAATTAACAAAACACTAACTTATAAGACAACAAAATTAATAAACCACTGGATTGTTATTAGAGCTAAATTTAAATAAACTGATATACTGTCGATTATTGTTAATAGAACAAAGGTAGAATAGTTAAAAATAGAGGGAAATTATGCCAGAAGGAGTGATTTTTTCAATTGAAGACGCAGCACAAAAACAGATTGTTAAAACATTTTGCTCACATGCAAAAAATAATAGAGTTTCTGAATTAGTAAATATGTTAAAAGAATATAATAGTTTTAATATTGATACCCCATTTAGCAATGGATTTACTGCATTACATTATGCTTGTAAATATAAAGCGTTAAACTCAGCGTCATTTCTATTAAAAATTGGTGCTAATCTACGCATAGCTGCTAAAGATCACCGAGGTACAACCCCATTAGATTTATGTGCAGATGATCCTGATTTTAAAAAGAAAGTTGTTGAAATTTATAATGCAGATCCAATTGTTAAAGGATTGACCATAGCGCATGAACGAAAATCTAGATTTCAACCAGGAGATTTATACTATGAAATAGGTTTTACAGACGCACATACTTTGAATGATAAAATATATGATCTGTTGTATTCAATAACTGGAGACAAATTTGATGTTTGTGTAAGGAAAAGAGAGGATAAGTATGTTTATGATGCTATATTTGATAGTAGAGATAGCGGGTTAGTATCACTTGATTTGACTCGTGCAGGAATACCTCACGAGTATGTTAACTTAAAATATTTGATTGTTACAGATCTAAAGTCAGAAGAAAATATAGCCAAATTAAGAGAATTTCACTTTAATCCGTTAAATAAATATTATATATACTGCGAAGATGAATTAAAAAAAAACCGTCTCAAAGACAATGAACGCGGTAATAATATAAAAACCCTAGATCCTCCAAAGTTTATTCGAGATAAGTATTTTACCGTAGCTCCTCAACCATCAACATACTTTTGGGAACCTAAAAATGATCCTGAGTCTCAATTATATTTTGCTAGAACACATCACAAATGTGATCCAGTTCCTGGCTGTAACATTAAATATGAACAATTATCAGCAAAAGCTAGAGAATCATTAGCTACATCATTTACTTCGTGTTTACGAAAACCGTTTCCTATTACATAATCAATTTTCCATTAACAATGATTGTCAATTAAAAATTTCCTAACAGGAACTAATAAATGCATAAACATAACAAACATAAAACTAAAAATCCTCAAAAATCTACAACAACATCTCTAGATATTATTACTTATGATTTTTCTGAATCTTCTGGTCCACAAGACATTGCTGATTTTTTATTTAGCATGGGTATAGATGGTAATTTATCCTCTACTAGCAGTCGCGAATCATCCGAAATGAAAAAAAATTTTTATACCATGCTGCATAATTTTCAAAAATTCATGGCTTACGCTAATATAAATGAAAAATGGAGAAATGCTCTCTCTTCTAAAACTTCTGTAATACCAAACGATTTTCTTCTGAAAATAAAACGACATATTAAATTATTCTTAACAGAAGGTATTTTAAATCACAAACATAATAACCTTATTTTTGAATTTAATGGGCATAGACCATTTATTGAAGGTATGTCTTCAACATACAAATTACTTATGAACGCTGTTTTAACTACATTGCCAGAACTTGATGATAACCGTGAACAAATTTTATCGATATGCTTAGGCCATGCAGCAGCTTGTAATAATTCAAGCGCCATAGAAATTTTACTCGTCGAATATAATGCTTCCGCAATCAAAACATGGCCTGCAATAAATACTAAAACTGGCCAACACGAACCAACAACCATGCCTATTTTACGAATAACAGAACAAACAATGAACAAAGAAATTTTTGGCATTTCTTGGACAGAACAAGAAAATAATTTCACACTTATGTTAAATCATATAGATTTTTCTAAAACTGACATAGAAAATTGGCAAATATTAGAAATATTTAGAATGGCTTTTAAGAATGAATTTATTATGGCACTTGGTGATTTATTAAAACAAAAATCATTTTGTCAAAAACTTATTTTAACAAACGAAGATTTAATAATGATAGCTTTTCGTAAAGTTGCAGTGCCATCATACCAGTTTTTAATAGAAAGCATGTCAAACAACCGCAATCTTTTTAGTGCCGACTCTTCCGACGAAACAATACAACCAAACAACAATGCCGAACGATTGAAGACTTATATAAAACTTTTACAAACAATATTAACATCTAAAGTAGATGGCAAAAAATTTCACGATACATCAATCAAGATTGCAATTGATTTTATACAATTTTTATTAAGTAAAAATCCAGAATATAATACAATAGTAGGTCTTATAACGAATACTCAACGTCATCAAGATGAGTTAAGTAAAAAAAACAGCGCATTGTTTTTACAACAACTAAAATCAGAAGAAACTATTGAAGCACTAGTAAAAAACTTAGAAAGTTTAAAAATTGAACAAAAAAAATTAATTTCTGCTCAAGCAGAAAACCTCAGGTTAAACGAAAATAAAACCCAAACTCTACAAGAAAAATTAGAAGGATCTGAAAGAAAAAGGAAATCAGCCGAACTTAATGCTAGCTCATTAAAAGATGAAAATAATGAACTTAAACAAAAACTAAAAGCGCAACGAGATACATATGAGGACTTGCTTACCGAAAACCCTCAAAATGGATTATTTCAAACCCAACCTAGCGTTAGCGATATTAGACAAAAACAAAAATTAAGTAACGAAAATAAACAATTAAAAGAAGAAAACAAATGTTTAAAAGAATTATTAGAAGAGCAAACACAAAAATTTGAATTTAAACGTCAAGCTGGTATATATAATGCAAAAGCAAGAGATGCTTTATTAAAAAAACAATGTTATGAATTACAAACTAAAGCTGATGAATTGGCTCAAGCAAAGCTGGAGTTACAGCAATTCTCAACTAACAACCAACTTTCCCAAAAAGAAACGGACGAATTTCAAGAATATATGGCTTTCAGGCTTGATAAGGGCTTTGATACGATGAAAGATTTACAAGATTTTGTTGAATGTTTAGAAAGTGAACTCACGAAATTCAGACTGTTAAATAAAACAAACAATCCAAAACATAATATTAGACCCAGAGCATTTTCTATGTGATTTAAATAGAAACACTTTATTGGCAGCCACAGCAATCCATAATATAATCTTTTCTTAAACTTAAACTAAGAGTATTTGTTCAGGTGGGTAGTTATTTTTTAAACTTATTATGCACCATTCAGTGTGTTAATAGGTTAAAAATATGTTTTTATTCTTTCAGGATGCTCCATAAGTTTAAAAAATACCTACCCACCTGAACAAATATAACTAAGAATTAGTAAATAACTTATAATTTAGGCTTTAGGCGTATGCATACACAAGATCAAGACTCTAATCACACTCCAATGATCAAACAATATTTACAAATTAAATCTCACTATAAAAAACATTTACTGTTTTATCGTATGGGAGATTTTTATGAGTTATTTTTTGATGATGCTATTAAAGCTGCTAAATTATTAAATATTACTTTAACTAAACGTGGTAAGACTGCAGGCCAATCAATTGCTATGGCAGGAGTACCTCATCACACCGTAGACAACTATATTAATAAATTAATTAAACTTGGCGAAACAGTTGTGATCTGCGAACAAGTAGGCGAATTAAGCTCTAAAGGACCCATGGAACGCCAAGTAACTAGAATTATAACTCCAGGCACTATTACCGAAGAAGAATTACTACCTAATAAACAAGCTAATTTAATTATTAGTATTTTACAATCCAACTATTCTTTTGGAATAGCTATTTTAGATCTAAGTACTGGTTTATTTAATATTTCAACTGTTAGTAATCATACGGATTTACGAGGAGAATTAGAAAGACTTCAACCTGCAGAAGTAATTATTCCAGAAAAATTAGCAAATTATAAAAAAATAATAAACATAAAAACTACAATAAGTGAAATAGAACAACTGCAATTTACAGAAAAACTAGCAATATTATCATTAAACAATCATTTTGGGAAAAATTGGAATACCAAATTTATTAAAGATAATTCTATTACTAAAACTTCCGAATACCTAACTGCCCTATGTGCAGCTGGTGCGTTATTATATTATGTAAAATCTATGCAAAAAAATGATCTATTACATATAAAACATTTAAACATAGAATCACTAGACGAAAGTGTAATAATTGATCAACAAACTAGAAGAAATTTAGAAATCACTTGTAACATTCAGGCATACCAAGATACAGGAACCAAACAGACCACTTTATTAAGGATCCTAGACAATTGTAAAACTGCTATGGGCAACCGGTTATTATTTAATTGGTTAAACAGACCAATTAAAAATTATAATTTGTTAAAACAACGCTATGCAGCTATTGCTGAATTACAAAAAAACCAAGTTTTTGAAGATTTTCAAATTATATTAAATCAAATTAGTGATCTAGAAAGAATAATTGGCAGAATTGCTATACTTACTACTAAACCTCGTGATTTAATCCAACTAAAACAAGCCTTTGATAATTTACCAAAATTAATAGCTCTACTTGATACCAATGCAAACAATAGTATTTTACTTAAAACGATTTTAACTAATCTAAGCACTTTTCCAGAATTATATAAATTGATAGATTCTGCCATAATAGAAAATCCACCTATTTTATTGCGAGATGGTAATTTTATTGCTAATGGTTATGATCAAGAATTAGATAATTTAAGATCTATCTATAATGACGCTGATAGCTTTTTAACCAAAATAGAAAAACAAGAAAAAGAAACCACTAAATTATCTACTTTAAAAATTGGGTTTAATAAAATTCATGGGTATTATGTAGAAATAAGTCGCAACCAAAGTAAATTGGTACCAACCACATATATAAGGCGGCAAACTTTAAAAAATGTCGAACGATTTATAACTCCAGAATTAAAACAATTAGAAGATCAAATATTAAGCAGCAGATCACGAGCTATTTCCAGAGAAAAATTTCTTTTCGAAGAGCTATTAAAAACTCTACAACAACATATTATAGAAATTCAGCAAACGGCAACTTCTATTGCTATATTAGATGTTTTGAATAACCTAGCAGAGCGAGCTTCTACATTAAATTGGTCACAACCGGCATTAATTAATAATGAAGAAATAAATATTGTAGCTGGTCGTCATCCAGTTGTAGAACAAGTACAATCCACCACATTTATTCCTAACAATTTATCATTAAATATGCAAACCAAAATGTTAATTATAACTGGCCCAAACATGGGAGGTAAATCTACTTATATGCGCCAAAATGCTATAATAATTTTACTTGCTTTAATTGGCAGTTTTGTACCAGCTCATTCAGCAACTATTGGACCAATAGACAGAATTTTTTCACGTATCGGTGCATCAGATGATTTAACCCAAGGAAAATCAACGTTTATGGTGGAAATGTTAGAAGCTGCCAATATTCTACAACATGCAACTAAAAACAGTTTGGTTATTATCGATGAAATAGGTAGAGGTACCAGCACTTTTGACGGTTTATCTTTAGCGTATGCAATTGCAAAACATTTAATTAGCATGAATAATTGCTTTTGTTTATTTGCCACCCATTACTTAGAATTATCTAAATTACCAGAAGAAAACAAGCAAATTTCCAATGTACATTTAACTGCTATTGAACAAAATGGCAGCTTATTATTTTTATACACAGTAAATAATGGACCAGCAGCTAAAAGTTTTGGTTTGCAAGTTGCAAAATTAGCAGGTATTCCAGATGATGTTATTAAGGTGGCAACTCAAAAATTATTAGAGCTAGAAAATAATTAAATTTAGCAATTGTGATATTGCTTTAGCTCTAGGAATACCTAGTACTTTAAACCCTGATTCGCTATCTTTTAATTAATGAAAGTAATATTAGAAACTAAATAACTTATAGCTACAAGCATTATTATTGCGACAGAACCATCTTTAAACCACCAACACATCAAACAATATTGCCGAGATTGCAAAATTCATGACAAATGGTATTAATATTTTATCGTTAATAAGAATATTAAACGTGAGTGTACACATGTATTAATTATCATGGTGAATAACATTTTAGTTTGAATATGTTCTAAATTTATTATTATGTATATAATTATGGGTAATTAATTATGCTAAAAAAACCTACTGACTCTTCAATAAAAAAGCATTTTCCAAATATTGATGTTCCGTCTTTTGCGGTAAGAGGAGATTATGGTATACGTAAGGAAACATCCGAAAATTCATTAAAAGTTTTAGTGTATGCTAAATTAGCTATCAATGTGTTGTTCTATGAAAACCCACTTTTTAATCCGAGTACCCCTGATATACAGCACAAGGTTGAACAAATATTGATTGAACAAATTTATGCTAATAAAGAAACGCTAACAGAGTTTAGATTTCTTTCGTTTGACGGAAGGTTTATCAATCAAGAGTTCATAAAAAAATTGAATGATTGTTTAGGATATAACCATTTTCAAGAAAGAAACCATAACCTAGACTATCTCTTGCGTTTTAAGGTTCTTAGAAATTTGGATGATATTTTTAATGCTACAGATAATACCGAATTATATAATATACTCGAGCGAATTAAGAAAAATTCATTTAATTATATAAAACATAATCAAAATTCAAAAACACAAATACGTTTAACTAATATAAAAGATAATTTCAATACAATTTGGGTTGCTTTGAGTGCTGCTTTTTGTAGTGTAAAACCACCAATAGAGTTCTTATATAGTGATTCATCTAAACATATCAAGCTGCCTGAGATTGAAATAGATAACGATCTAAGTACCCAAGAGACTATATTGAATAAAGCTTATAAAAGATATCTATACATACCACGATAAATGCAAAAAACGCGCGCCTAGACAACCAACTTTTTCGTCCGCAACATCTAACTTCAGATAATAATCCGCGTACTATGAAATTAAAGCTAACTGCGTAGTCCCAGCCCTTTTAGCAAGTTCTTGCTGAGTGAAATGCTTACTTTCTCTTAATTCAATAAAAAGTTTTTGGGGCATTATATTTTTTGTATTATACTTCTCCGCTTAATTTGGAACTAGTAATAGGAGAGAATTCTGAAAAAACTTTTGATGCAAGATCTATACCGCTAGAATTTCCTGCCGAATAAAGTGCTAACGGCCCTAAATCTTTTTTCCCAAGCTCTTTTGCTATAGTTGCTAATTGTTTAACAAGATTATTGTTACCAGATGCTATAGCAAACGCTATAGCATATTCAGAATCTAATGATTGTTTTCTATCAATATTTTCAAATACGAGCCATTGGGGAAATACGTAATACGCAAGGTGCCCAATTACTTTGTCAAACATTAAATAATAGGTTCGGAGATTTCACTGTCATCTCCATTACGTGATGTAACTGGTGATGAATCTTCCATTTTTAATTTTCCGAAATAAGATGGAAGCTCAATGCCTACTTGTTTTGCTAAATCGTGAATGGGTGGCAATACATTTATAATATCCTTAAGAAAATTTGCAGTTGCCCCATTTTCATTTTTCGATCTGCCGCCATTATCCCAGATTGTAATCTTATCAATTTTTAATGCCTGGATAGCCTTGACCTGCTGTTCAATAAGTTCTGGCATTTGTTCAACAAGTAATAATGTTGGAACCATATTACTGTTATTTTCACCAACTACACTAATAAAGTCCTTGTAACCCAAAGCTTTAGCTTCGAGCACTTTACGCGTACCTTCTGCTTCTGCACTGTATTTCAACATGATAGCATCTGCTTCCCCCTTTGCAATTATTCTAACCCTTTCAGCTTCAGCTTCTGCATCTATTTCAACTTTCTTTTTGTTGACTTCTTTTTGTGCCAATTCTGACTTTTCTAAACGAGCCACTTCTTCTTCTTTTTGCGAAATAAGTACATCTCTGGAAGCATTAGCAAGTGCAACCTCACCAGTCCGCTGAGCTTCTGCTTGACGCTGTCTTAACTCTGACTCGTATTCAGCCATTCTAGCTTTAGATTCATTTTCACCTTTAACGGCCTCGGATTCTAAATGCGCTATTGCAATTCGTTTTTCCTGCTCTGCAGATTTTTGTCCTTGAATCATCTTTGAGTGTTGCTCGCTAACCTTAACTTCTTTTTCAGTTTTAGCAGCCGCCTCACCAACAGCACCGTCTTTTTCTTGCTGGGCAACTTCAACCTTCGCTTTATTGATTGCTTCAGCAGCGGCTTTTTTACCAATGGCTTCGATATAACCGGATTCATCCGTAATATCAGTCACGTTAACGTTGATAACTTCTAGGCCAACCTTATGAAGCTCCAAGTTTACGTTTTTATTCACCAAGTCCAAGAACTTTTCCCTATCTTGGTTAATTTCCTCGATAGAAAGCGTTGCAATGATTAAGCGCATTTGTCCTAAAATAATATTTTGCGCTTGTAGACTGATCTCGTTGTTCGTTAGTCCAAGCAATCTCTCCGCAGCATTATGCCGAATTTCTTCTTTTGTTGAAATGCCTATAGTAAAAGTTGACGGAACATTTACTCTAATGTTTCTCAGAGATAAAGCATGCTTTAAATCTATTTCTAGCGTCATTGGCTCTAAAGACAAAAAAGCATAGTCTTGTAAAAGTGGGATTAAAAAATAACCACCACCATGAATACAGCGTGCCGACTGATTACCTGTCATTCTGCCGAATATCACCATTATTTTATTTGAAGGGCATCTTCTATATTGTTTTACAATGAAGATGGCTATGAACAAAATAATTAAAACCGGCACCATCGTACTGGTCATAATTCCAAACATATTATTACTCATTTTGAGAACTCCTTAAATATTAAAATGGCAATTTATGATTCTGTAGAAGCAACTCTTTCCACTATTAAATGACCGACTGCATCCACACGAATAATTTTGATTGGTTGAAATGCATCTATACTCTTTTCTTGTGTAGATGCCTGCATCGTTTTCTGTTTTCCATTTAAAACAACGGTAACTTGACCAAAACCATTATTTTTAGAAGGTATATTGGTATAAGCTGTTCCAATCATGCCTACCCACTCTTGCCTATTTTCTTGGTGATGACTATTTAAATGTCGCAGCTTGGACGTTAAAAAGGTGTCGAGCAGCAGCATAGCCGCACCAAAAACAAATGAGATGGCAAATGATATTGTGACTGGTAGTTGCCAACCTACCGTTGTTGCCAACCCCATCCAACCTATGCCCATAAAAAAAGCGAGGAAAGCTTGTAAAGTCCATAGCTTAAAGGAAGCGATGCCTTCTGTAAGTGAATCTACATTGTCATTTAGGTGATCGCCTCCTACCAACAGTAATAATAATTTAATTACATAGATCGAGGTGCTTATAGTAGCCATCAAAAAATATATCGTATGTTCTTGGTATAAGGTATTAATATCCATGGTGTTTTTTCCAAATTTAATTTATATCATTATATAAATTGATTGAATTGTATCATTTTGAATGGACTAATTATACGGGGGATTACCCTTTTGGCTCTATAATAACTACCCTTGCACTTGGTGCGCATTCACTAAAACTTGATCTGCCTTTAGGAACTTGACAGTGGACATGGGATGAAAATAAAAATTAAAAATCCAAGAAAATGATAAGCACTAAAGAATAAGTATATTTTGATTAAAATCAGAATATAAATTTTTTGCTAAATATATGAAAAAGTGGCACTGTTGCAAAAATTTAAAGGATAATTTTCTTCTACTTTTATCATAATTTTAAGCAACTAAACCAACGTACTAACCAGATAATCATTATTCCTGAACAATGCTTCCATTTGAACAGCTTACTTTTTTGCTTCACTATCAATCCCCAAAATTCTTTATGATTTTCGAGTATTATCACGGAAACAACATGGTTTTTGCAACAGTGCCGTCGGTTCTGTCGCAATAATAATGCTTGCAGCGATGAATTATTTAATTCCTAATATTACTTTCATTTTGCGACAGAGCCCTTATTTTGTTTTAATGTTTCTTTCAGTTCTGATCCGATCTAATTTTTGTTTAATTTGTATTTCTAAACCTTCTTCACGTGGATGATAATATATTTTTTCAGTAAAATTTTCAGGAAAATAAGTTTGAGATAAAGCGATACCGCCTAATATGTCATGATCATATTGATAATGTTTTCCATACCCAAATGATTTCATTATTTTGGTGTGAGCATTTCGTAAATGTAACGGTACTGGTAACGAACCAGAATGTTTAGCATCTTCTAATGCCGCAGTAAAAGCAGTATAAACAGCATTACTTTTTGGAGCTACTGATAGGAAACAAACCGCTTGTGCTATAGCTAGTTCTCCTTCTGGGCTTCCTAGGCGTTGGTAGACATCATAAGCATTTATGGCTAATTGCACTCCTCTTGGATCAGCGTTGCCAATGTCTTCTGAAGCCATTCTTATCACTCTTCTTGCTATATACAAAGGATCACATCCACCATCTATCATTCTGGCTAACCAGTAAAGTGCGGCGTCAGGGTTGGAGCCTCGAACAGATTTATGTAAAGCTGAAATTTGCTCGTAAAATATATCACCATGTTTATCAAATTTACGACAACTAAAGCCTAAAACTTGTTCTAATAATTCTAAATTAACCTCTAATGTATTGCTGTCTTTAGGTGTAGAATATGCCAATAGTTCTAAGTTATTTAATAATTTTCTAGCATCACAATCAGCTATAGCAATAAAGTTCTCTTTTACTTTTGAAGGGAAGATAATAGATCTATTATTTTGTTTTAAAAAGCTTAATCCATTAAGCAAAATTTTTTCCAACTCAATGTTGGTTAAAGGGTGTAACTGATAAATTATTAATCTAGATAGTAATGCATTATTAATAGAAAATGAAGGATTTTCTGTTGTAGCACCTAATAGTACGAATGAACCATTTTCAACCATAGGAAGCAATGCATCTTGCTGTGTTTTATTGAATCTGTGTATTTCATCTATAAATACTACTGTTTTTATTTGTTTTTTCTCCCATAACAAATCAGATTGAAGAGTGATATTTTTAATTTCTTTAGTTCCTACCGAGGTGGCAGTTACAGGAACAAAATTACAGTTTAAAG
>CAIJNR010000058.1 GCA_903822055.1 uncultured Francisellaceae bacterium
AATCATTCCTTGTCGTAATTCACTAGATTTAACTATATTGTCGTTTTTAAGTTTTGGAGTATCTTCAAAACTTAAAATTTGGCTAAATTTTTCCACAACCTCACTATTATAAAGAATACCACTACGCTCTTTGATATAACTAAATGCTTCAAATTCATTTACTTGTTTTTGAAAAAATCTTCCAAAACAAATTTTATGATAATCGACAGCAACTGCTAATATTTGGGCAGCTAAAGGTATGGCATCTCCTCGCAAGCCTTTTGGATAACCACTACCATCTAAATATTCTTGATGATGCAAAATAAGATCAGCAACTGGTTGTAAAATATCCACTGACATTAATGACAAATATCCCATTTTAGGTATTTGTTTTAATAACATTATTTCGCTTGAAGTTATGTTTTGCTGATTAAGATCTTTTTGTAATTTAGGTGGCGCGCAAAATACACCTATTTCGTGCAATAATCCAGCATAATAAATATAATGAGTTTCTGGTTTTTTAAGCCCTAAACTAATTGCTAATACTAATGCACGATCTGCAACTTGTTTAGCGTAACCGCTAACATCACCTCGCATTAACTCAGAAATATTTGCTAACAGTTCAATTAAAGCTTTGCAAGTTAAATCACATTTTTGTAACAATGCTTGATATTTTTCGTTGTCTTCCATAACTTTATTCTCCTAAAGTAACTGTGGAAAAATAACTTATACTTTTTTCACTCGCTAAACTCGCTGTGCTCAGACAAACGCTCGTTTAAAAGTATAAGTTATTTTTGCAAAGTTCCTAATTGAATCATACCTCCAAGATATGGTTGTAGTTTAGCAGGTATATTTATCGTTAGATCAGCGTTTTGATGATTTTCTAAAAATGGTACCATGATCCTTGGAGTAGCAATTGCTGTATTATTTAAAGTGTAGCAATATTTCATTTTACTTTCTGCATCACGATAACGAAGATTAGTTCTTCTAGCCTGCCATTCATGTAAAGATGAACAGCTATGAGTTTCTCTATATTGATTTTCGCTAGGTACCCATGCTTCAATGTCATATTGGCGAATTTTACCAGCCCCCATATCCCCAGTACATACATCGACTACTCTATAGGGTAATTCTAAATCTTGAACTATTTCTTCCGAGGTATTAAGTAGCTCTTTATGCCAATATTCAGCTTCTGTGGCGTCATTTTTACAAATAACAAATTGCTCTACTTTATAAAACTGATGGACCCTAATAAGACCTCTTGTATCACGTCCAGAACTACCTGCTTCTCTTCGAAAACACGGAGAAAAACCTGCATAAAGAATTGGTAAATCAGCTTCTGTAAGGTTATCGCCACCATGCAATGCATTAAGTACAACTTCTGCAGTTCCAGTTAAATAAAGTTCATCTGATGGAATAAAATATACTTGATCTTTACCAGTTGGAAAATGCCCAGTTCCTACAAAAGCAAATTCTCTAGCTAATGCAGGAACTGTTATAAGAGTAAAACCCTTTCTCTTCATTTTTTCCATACCAAATCGTAAAAGAGCCATTTCTAAAAGAACCATATCATTAGTAAGGGCATAGCTACGACTACCCGTCACTTTAGCTACTCTTTCCAACTCTGCCCAATTGTTTTTTTCTAAAATTGTTACATGATCCAATGGTGTAAAACCAAATTTTGTTTGAACTCCAACACGTTTAATTTCTACGTTTTCACTTTCATCAATTCCTATTGGAGCATCTTGAGAGGGAATATTTGGAGTTAATAACAATAATGACTCTAATTCATTTTCAAAAGTTTTTAGGCATGGTTTAAGATCTTCGATTTCCATACTAATTTTGCGACCTTTTTCTATAGCCACTAATCGATCTTGATCTTTTAATTTTGGAACTTGCTTAGCGTTAATATTTTTTTCTTCTTCTAACAGCTGCATGTTTTTTTTCAATTCTAAGATATTAGCATCAATTCTAAGTAGTTCATCTAAATTTAAATTGATATTTTTAGTTTTTATTGCGTTATTAACTAAATCTTTATTTTGACGAATAAATTTTAAATCCAGCACTATTATCCTCTCTTATTAAAACCATTAGTCAAACAACTAACGATTGGTTGACAATTCATATCTCTTAAATTATTTGAATTTATTATACAATTCATTGTCAATAAAAAATATGGCACTGATTAAATGGATGCCGCCTTTTTACTTAACAATAAGTTTAAAGGTATCAAAAGTTAAAGTTGTTTTAAAAAAACGATTAAGCCAAAAAGGATTAACCGAATTAATAGCAAAAATACCGCTATGCTCAATTGGAATGGAAGCCTGCAGTACTGCACACTATGTGGCCAGGAAGTTAAGCATTATGTTACATGATTACGAGGTTTGCGACAAAAACTTAAGGTGCACTTAAGTTTTGAAAAAATGCCCGCTAGAAAGCGTTAATTGCTGTCTATCGTTTGGTAATAATGCAAGTAATGTAGGTTCTTCATTGGTACTAAGATGCTCTCTTATGCATAATCCCAAATCACTTGGTATCTTTAACCTTGTACCAAATAAAATAAGCACTGCTTTAGATGTTCTTTGGATCTTTTGTATTAAAGTTTGTATTAAAGTAAGGATATCTTCTTTGCTACTACAACAATCAGCTATTCTTCTTTCATCCTCGATCTGTGTGTCACTCAAATCACCACCTTCTCCTGCCCTATGATCGTGAGTACGTAACCAGCACGGATCTATGCTGTTAATATAGGCTCTAGCAACACTTAATGCTGTGAATGAATCAGTAATAGATGTATCCACCACCACCATATCACAAAGCATTTCTCTCAATACTTTATCTATATTTAAATCCATAGTAAAGGCGATTGGAGTATTTATCTCAAGCTGTATAGATCTTAAGCTGTTAGAATCATGTTTGTGTTGTTGCAACAAATTGATTATTTTAACCACCACTTTGCTTGTTCTAATCTCCTTACAAGGATTTTGCATTATTTGTGCTAAGACTTCACTGTTATATGCAACGTCTAGGATCCTTAAAACCTGTCTTTCAGTACGTGCTTTTCTTGCAATGCTAAGTAAAAGCAACCCTTTTGGATTATACCCACTATATCTTGAACTTCTCAATGAACGATTTTGTGCATAGAGTATAAGGTTATCTAATTTTTGTTGGTTTAAATCTAGCGATCCTGATATAATCTTTTCCCTCTCTTCTAATTCAGACCACTCGTTTAATATACGTCTAATAAGATCAGCATACTTTTCTGTGTAAATATCCTCCACTAGCGTTATTTGTTCTAGATCATTTTGAAATTGTAGCATTGGCATTTTATATCTCCGTACACAGTGACGAACAAGAATCATTGAAATTTAATTATCATTAAATATTTTAGAGAAATTGCCACATAAATACTATTGTAACATCACATATTCATGGATCAATTAATGATAAAAGAATCTACTAAACGTACCACTTTTTATGATTAGCTTGCCCCTTAGACAAATTTATTAAATAAAAGCAAACTTTACTAGCATTTGGTATTCCAGTAATTATTATTTTTACTTTCTCATTATTTGTAGATGAAAAAGGGAATGGAGAAAGGAATAGTAAAAGGCATAGAACAAATAGCTATCTCTATGTTAGAAAAAGGTTTACAACCAAAACTTATTAGTGAAATAACAAAGTTAACTGTTAAGCAGATTACTAATTTAGCAAGTTAGCTTGGAAAATCTTGCTTCTCTATCACATCATCAATTTTACTTGTTACGTGTTTTTATATAAAATAACTATAAATAATTATAATAATAATGAATACACACGTAAAAATCAGGCGTAACATGTCAAAATGTAAAAATGAACTTAGTCTCGATTTGAATTCTCTAAATGAATCAAAATCTGAGGTTTCTTTAGTGAAGAACATAAATAAAACCATTTCTACACCTAGACCTTGGGTTCGTTATTTTGCAAGATCCATAGATGTTCTCTCATTTTCTTTAATGCTTGGAGTTTTAATAGGTATTTTTGCTCCAAACTTACTAGACACGCCAGATATAGTTTTGGGGTTTGTAATAGCATTTGTTTGGATTTTTATAGAAACGTTATTGTTATCAAGTATTGGAACTACGCTTGGCAAGTGGCTATTGTGCGTAAATTTGACAAATAGAGATGGTAATAAATTATCATTCATTGAATCGTTTAAACGAAGCATTTGTGTATGGTTCAATGGTTTAGGTATGGGTATACCGCTGATAACTATGCTAACCCAATGGAGTGCATACAGTAAGCTACAGAAACAAAATATAACCTCATGGGATAAGAACAATGATTTTATAGTGACACATGGCAAGGTAGGATTTATACGAAAATTAGCTGCAATTATTTTATTTATAGTTTTTTTCAGCTTTATAATAATAGGAAAAAAAGCATAACCTCTAAAAGGGTTTTGTTACATTTTAACCTAAAAAATACTACTCCTCTATTACATCCACCCCATCTGGTACAGTAAATTTAAATAATTTATTGTCCACAGTATTTTTAAATTTAACAAAATTAAAAACAGTTTCTTGATCTAATTGATCATATAACCGCAACATAGTTAATTGCTTAGATTTATTAAAACCCAAATGAGCTTTAGTAAAAGAATCTTCTTCTGAAGGATTATTGTTTTTATTATTTAATTCAAAACAATAATCTGTATTACATTCATTATTTAAATTCACTACATTAAAATTATTTAACATCTTTTGTAAATCACCAAATAATAAACTGGCAATTTTAGTATTAGTTATTTCTGATGAAAAATTTTTAACCGTAACTTGCTCTAAATCTAGATCATAATTCCAAATTTTATTGCCATCGGTAACAATTAACATATGATCAGGTGATAACACTTGCCAATGTAATAAATTTGGTTTTTTTAGTTGTATTGTGCCTAATTGTTCTTGAAGTATCAATCCAGATTTATTGGTAACAGTTTGAGTAAAATGCGCATTAATAATAGTAATGTTGTTTAACATTTCTGTTAATTGTGTTGCGGCAATATTATCTTGAATATGATCTGCATATGTTAAAATAGGAAATAATAAAATTAAAGTTACACTTAAACTTAAAAATTGAAAAAACATGAGTTTTTTGCGTAGATCCACATTATTATCTCCTATAAAAAATAATCTTTTAATTGCTACTACCAGGTGGTGGTGGTGCTAACACTTCTCTAACACCATTGTTTTGATTAGACACTACGTTTTGGTTTTGCATATCTTCTATTAACCTGGCTGCTCTATTAAATCCTATTTTTAAACGACGCTGCAAATAAGAAATAGAAGCTTTGCGCGAACTAGTTACTATTGCAACTGCTTCGTCATATAATGGATCTAATTCTTCACAAGGATCTGTACCAACAATATTTTCTGATAAATCTTGCATTTTCTCTAAACTAATCACAAAATTATCTCGTTCCCCATCTGGATTAGACTCTTTTAATGCTGTTACGACTTTATGTACTTCTTCGTCACTTACAAACGCACCATGAATTCTAACAGGAATACCACTACCTGGTGGTAAATATAATAAATCACCATTTCCTAATAATTGCTCTGCCCCCTGTTGATCTAAGATAGTCCTAGAATCAATCCTAGATGAAACTTGAAAAGCAATTCTAGTTGGAATATTAGCCTTAATTAATCCAGTAATAACATCGACAGATGGTCGTTGTGTAGCTAAAATCATATGAATTCCAGCAGCTCTTGCTTTTTGAGCAATACGTGAAATTTGCTCTTCTACTTTTTTACCAACGACCATCATCATATCTGCAAATTCATCAATAATAACTACTATATACGGTAGTTTTTCTAAATATTTTTTATTTTGGAGATCTTCTGGAACTGCTGCATTGTAAAATGGATGCATAATCGGATTACGAGTACTACTTGCAGCCTGGACTTTATGATTAAAACTTAATAAATTTCTAACTCCAATATTAGACATTAATTTATATCTACGCTCCATTTCAAAGACACACCAATTAAGTGCATTAGCTGCATCTTTCATGTCTGTAACAACTGGAGTTAATAAATGTGGTATTCCATCATAGATTGACAGCTCCAACATTTTTGGATCAATTAATATTAACCTAACGTCATCTGGAGTTGCTTTAAATAAAATGCTAAGCAGCATTACATTGACCCCCACAGATTTTCCCGAACCTGTGGTACCTGCCACTAAAAGATGTGGCATTCTAGATAAATCAGTAACTACTGGTATACCTGATATATCTTTTCCTAAAGCTAAAGTAAGCGGAGAATTAGACATTATATACTGTTCCGATGATAATATTTCTCTAAGACGTACTAAAGCGCGTTTCTTATTAGGAATTTCTAATCCAACTACTGTTTTACCAGGAATGACTTCGACTACCCTAACTGATGGTACAGAAAGTGAGCGAGCCAGATCTTTAGATAAGGTCGTAATTTTGCTAGCTTTAGTCCCCGGTGCTAGCTCCATTTCTATTCTGGTAACGACAGGTCCTGGAAAAATATTTGCAATTTGCACAGAAATGCCAAAATCCGCTAATTTAGCTTGAATATTTGCTGGATCTGGCAAGTTTTCTGTATAATACTTAAGATCTTCACTGCTAGATTTTTCTAATAAATTCACTGAAGGTAAATTAGAATTTTTATTAACAATATTTTTACTAATAATACTAGTCTTATTTTTTATTTGTTTAATAAAATTTCTAGCAGCCTCATGTTGAACATCGATTGAATTAGGTACAACAGGTTGCGGTAATACAGCTGCAGCTTTGATGGGTAATACAGGTGATTCTTTAACAAATTTAATCGATTTATTAGATTCTTTAACAGAAATAACTGCACCGCGTTTTTTATTTATTTCTAAAATCTTTAATAATAAAATTGTTACGCAATTTTTCGTGCTAGTAAAAATATAAAAAACATTTTTACCAATTATAATTAATGTTTTTTTAACTAACAAATGGATTATTTTTATAAGGTTAAGCCAAGAAATTCCCGTCATGGCCGTTATACCTGCCAACATACAAGGAATTAAAATTATAACTGCCCCCCAAAAGTTAGCATGTTTAGAAAAATAATCACTTAAGGCATCCCCTAATACACCACCTGAGGATACTGGCATAACCAAATGAACAATCATTATTTTATAACGACAAAACAAACTAATTATTCCACATCCCGATAGTACAGTTATACTAAAACCAAAAATTCTAACAACCCACAACAATATAGTATTGCTGAATTGTTTATTCACCAATATAACAAAAGCACTATAAATGAACATAACTGGGAACAAATATGCAGAAACACCAAAAAAATATAAAAACAAATCAGCACACCATGCCCCTACATTTCCTGCCATATTAGAAATTTGCAAATGTTGGGCAGTTCTAGACCAACCAGGATCGAACTGATGATAACTAAAAAATGCAATCAAAAAAAATATTGAGATTGCCAATAAAATTATTAAGCTACCTTCTTTAATATGATTAAAAATTATTAAATTAGTACCAGAATAAGAATGAACTTGGTTTTTGCGGTTAGCTGCAGAGTTTTTTTTGTTTAATCGGTTTGTTTTATTACTCATTATCTTCAAATGTTTTCATTTTTGCCGAAACTAGCCATAATATACAATTTATTTTAACACAGATCTATCATTAATGAATTTTAGGGATTTTATGCCATCTCAACATTATAAACTAATTATTCTAGGATCAGGTCCGGCTGGCTTTACAGCAGGAATTTATGCAGCAAGAGCCAATCTATCTCCAGCTATAATAACCGGGTTAGCCAAGGGTGGCCAATTAATGACAACTACGGATGTAGACAACTGGCCTGGTGATCCTGCCGGCCTACAAGGACCTATGTTAATGGAACGGATGGAACAACATGCTACAGCCGTCGGTTGCAAAATTATTTTAGATGAAATTACCAAAGTAAATTTAAAATCTAAATCTTTTGAATTAATTGGAGATCATAAATATTCTTGTGACGCATTAATAATCGCAACAGGAGCTACAGCAAAATATCTTGGGTTACCATCGGAACAAAAATTTCTAAATAAAGGAGTGTCTGGATGTGCAACTTGCGATGGCTTTTTTTATAAAAACAAACCAGTAGCAGTAATAGGCGGTGGTAATGCAGCAGTGGAAGAAGCACTATATTTATCCAATATAGCATCTCATGTTTTTATTATTCATCGTGGTAATAAGTTTCGTGCCGAAAAAATGTTAACTGACAAATTAACAAATAAAATCAACGCTGGAAAAGTCACGGTTTATTTTAATTCAATTTTACATGAGGTTTTAGGGGATGATAGTGGAGTTAATGCAATAAGTATTCAAAATACTATTGATCAAACTTCTCAAAAATTATTAGTACCAGGAGTTTTTATAGCCATAGGGCACACTCCAAACACCAAAATTTTCAAGGATCAATTAGAACTATTGAATGACTATATAGTTGTAAAAAGCGGAACAAGTGGTATGGCCACTCAAACCTCTATTCCCGGAGTATTTGCAGCAGGAGACGTTTGTGATCCAATATATAGACAAGCAATTACATCCGCCGGGATTGGTTGTATGGCTGCGTTAGATGCAGAAAAATATTTGGATGGGCAATAAAGCATGAGTTGTTTTTGCGAAAATTTTCATTTGAAAAATTTAACTTGTTTTGCAGCAGGTTTTGCAATTATTTCTAGTATTCTTATAACTATTAGACAATTATCCCCCATTGTTGGCGAAAACATTATTATAATGGGCCTTACTATAGCAACATTTTTAATAGCAATATATTTTGGTTATAATAGCCATAAAAATTCTAATAAAACTCCTGTTACCAATACTCTGCAAAAAAATTTCCTAATTATAGCAAGCATATTTGGGATTGGGTTATCATATGTTTTTGTGGAATTGTTTAACTTAATTATTATAACTGTCAAACCAAACATTAGTGTTTTTTTTATTTTATTTAATTTTTTATTAATAATAATTGCACCAATTGCATATTTTTTTGGCAAATCTAAAATATTTATAAATAATGCCAGTATGGTTGGAATATTAGCAGGTTCTATAGTTACCCCAATGCTATTAATGAGGTTTGTTGGTATTGCAACGACTGTATTTATAATTTTTTTATTGTTTATTTTAATTTCTTTAGAAGAAACAATAAGAGAAACTTCAAAATATCAAAAACATACTAATTTTAATAAAAATTTTAACAAAAAAATTAATTTGTTATATTTGTTAATAATTCCAATTTGTTATTATTTAAACATTACTATAGAAAAAAAATTCTTCACTGTTACTAATGCTTATGGAAATTATAAAATTATACATGGCGTTAATAATAAAATATTTAGCATAAATCAATCTCCAAGTTCCATGATACAACAAGATACTAAACAAGGCTTCTCATATATAGAATTAATCAAGAAAATTTTATTTAATGATCTTGGTTTTATCAATAAAAATATTTTAGTCTTAGGGGCTGGTGGTTTTTCTTTTACAGCAGATGGAAATAAAGATAATACAATAACATATGTTGATATAGATCCTGACTTAAAAAACATCGTAATCGAACATTTCAGTAAAAACATTTATGGTGATTTTAAAGTGGCAGATGCAGCTGTCTTTGTAAAAAATGCTAAACATAACAAACAAAAATATTCAGCTGTTATATCTGATGTCTATAGCACTAAACATGTTATACCATCACATATTTTAAGTGCTGAATATTTAGAAGATATTCGTTTTATATTAGAGGATAATGGCGTTGCAATATTTAATATTATTGCCAAACCAGGTTTAAATGACAGTTATTCTTGTGATATTGATCGTAAAATTCGAATGATTTTTCCTAAGTGCATGGCAATTCCATTAAATTATTATGCTGATAAAGTAAGTAATATTATTTATGTTTGCGCGTCAACACAATTTCCGAAGTAGCGGTTTCAAACTATGATCTCCACCCCGTATCGTAATTTGGTTATAGATACATGTTTTATATAATGTCTCACAAATTAGGAATGGTATTCCGTATTTATATATATAAATTATTTATTGTTAATTCTGTTGAAATTTTTACGCTAATGCAGCAACTCTAGAAATGACACCAGCTCCTATCTATGCTGCCTCCAATCGTATTACAGGTTTGAGAACCAGAAGGGCAGTAGAAACAACCCCAACTTGAACCATTAGAACAATATGTAGGCACACCCACAGGACAAGGCTGACAAACTAAAGCTTGTAAATTCCAAAGCGGTGCAGTAATAGGACAAGCACATAAACCATATGTGTTAGGTACAATTTGTTGTGAAACTTGGCCGGAATTAACTCCAACACCTTGGTAACAACTATAACATACTTTAAAGATATCATATGGTGCATTACTAGGACATGATCCAACACAATTACTTCCATTCCAGTAAGGATAAGAATTCGGACATTTACAGCTGACATTATTAGGAACTGTTGCACCAATTCCACTAGTATCTGAAATTGCTCCACCAGGACACGTTGAATAGCAATTACCAGAACTACCAGCTCCTCCATTAGATGTTGTACCAGACGGACAACCAGATATACTGCTACCACCAGTACAGTAAGAACCTGCTGGACATGATATACAACTGCTCGAGGCAGAAGGCGCATAAGATCCAGAAGGACATGCCGCACATGACCCAGCACTACTAGTATTACCATTATTCACCAAGCCAGTACAACTACTATTACAACCACTATTAGCACTAGAAGCATAAGACTGACCAGAACATGCATAACATGATAAATGATCTGAACTTATTGTACCGTAACAATTTGAACAAGAAGTATGCTCTGCATTTACAGTACCACCACAAGTTTGGCAAGCACCACCAGTAGAATATGTTCCACCAGTACAACTAGCACATGATCCAGCATTAGTCGTACTACTGTTATTTACATTACCAGCACAACTGCTATTACAATTACTATTAGCACTAGAAGCGTAAGATTGACCAGAACATGCCGTACATGAAATACGATCCGAACTTATCGTACCAAAACAATTTGAACAAGTAGTATGACTTGCATTTACAATACCACCACAAGTTTGACAAGCACCACCAGTAGAGTATGTTCCACCAGTACAAGCAGTACATGATCCAGCATTAGTTGTACTACTATTATTTACATTACCAGCACAACTGCTATTACAATTATTATTAGCACTAGAAGCGTAAGATTGACCAGAACATGCCGTACATGAAATACGATCCGAACTTATCGTACCAAAACAATTTGAACAAGTAGTATGATTTGCATTTACAATACCACCACAAGTTTGACAAGCACCACCAGTAGAATATGTTCCACCAGTACAAGCAGTACATGATCCAGCATTAGCCGTACTACCATTATTCACTATACCAGCACAGTTGCTATTACAACCTGCGATACTAGTAGCATACGTTTGTCCTGTGCATGCTGTACATGTCTGATGATCTGAGCTTACTGTTCCGAAACAATTTGTACAATCGTTAGCCTGTTTAAGTCCAGTAGAGCTTGAATAGGTGCCAGCTGAACAAGTAGCTATGCTGCTACCGCCTGCACAATAAGAACCTGCTGGACATACTGTACAACCAGTTGCTCCTAGAGTATTCGAATAAGATCCGCTTGAACATGTTGTACAATTGCCAGAACTCGGTGTTACTGAAAATGAACCAGCAGTACATTGAGTACAAGTACCACTTGAAAAACTATAACCACCAACGCATGCTGAACAAGCACCAGTTGTTTTATTACATGCACCACTACAAGTACCTGAACAAGCAACACAAGCCCCTGTGTTATTAGGGGTTGTAGAATAAAAACCATCTGCACATGCGGTACAACTACTGCTACTAAAACTATAACCTACATTACATGAAGCAACATTACCGGTTGTTGGATCACAACTAGCGGCTCCTGTAGGAAGCGCACATGGCGAACAATCATAACCAAAAAAACCAGGATTACAAACATATCCAGTTTTTGTTGGGTTTATAACCGAGTTGATTGGTTTCTGTAAGCAATCACCACTACGCTTATAAGTATTACCGTCATAATTACAATCACAAACTGGTGGTTTACCGCTAGATATTTGGTTACCTGGACATACTTGGGCATAACCTTTTGGAGTATACTCCTGCTGTATCCCCACAGAAAATTGATTCCATTGCACTTCTTGATCAGAATTTAATGTTGCTACAAAATATAGTTTGGCAGAATCTGGCAAACTAGTTGTTGTTGAAGTTGTAGTTGTTGTGGTAGAGGATGCTAAGAATGATGGATTAAAATCTAACTCTACAAAACCTAAAACATTCGATGTATCACCAATATTATTTGTAACATTGGTAGGTAATCCAGTTAAACCTTTAACATAGACAATATTCGCAATATATTTTTGATTATTGGCATCTACAGTCTGCAAATCTGCAGCTTGGGCAACCGGGGGAAAATCTTCTTGATCGGCATAATAAAGCATTATTTTAGCTTTAATAGTCTCCGCATAACTTGTTACGTTACTAACTCCAGCTCGTGTTGAATAGTCTTTATATTTAATAACAGATGCAGCTGTAACGGCTGCTAATATAGTAAGCACTACCATTAGCTCTATTAAATTAAAACCGCCAATCCTAAATTTAAATCCTTTAAATTTATTATTAATATTATTGTTCCCTAATAAAATTCAACACAACAACTGTAAAACTTCGATATCTTTTAGACATAGCAGACCCATTTATAATATTATAGGCTTAATTAACACAAATAATCTTTTAATCTTTAGCAAACACCCTACACATATATTTCAAATCACAAGCTTTACAAGTTCTAGCACCATACTTGGGATCTAAAATTGCCACTCCATTTTTAAATTCTGTAGCTAATTTATATAAATCTTCATACCATTTAGCTAAATGTTCATCCCAATTTGTTAAATGAATCAGTTTAGCATCAGGCAATACCATGTTATCTAAATCTAAATTACCTAAAACTCCCAGCAACTCTAATTTATCAACTCTTATAACCGCCAAAATTAGTCCTTTAATATTTGATGAGCACAAGCTATAAATCGGCAATTGTGGATCATCCATACGCGTAGAGTTCCATACATTTATAGATCCCTTGCCGGTTTTATAATCTATAACCAACAAATCTCCATTTGATAATTGATCTATCCTATCTATTTTAATATTTATTAAAAATTCTCGAAGCTTAACCGTAAATTTTTCTTCTAAATGTAGAGTGGTAAATTTCTCTCTTTCTAAATCATATTTTTTTATAAAATCAAAACATAAATCAGCAATTCTACGAGCTTCAATTTGAAAAATTGAAGGATTCAAACTGATTGGTCTTGTTTTTTTTAAATTATTTAAATTTTTATTTACTATAGCTAACAATTCTTTTTGGATTATATTAATTGATAATTTTTGCAAAGCATCAGAACTTTTATATTGCAACCAAAACTGTGCCAAAGTTTTATGTAAAATTTCACCTTTAATTGCTTTACTTAAATAAGACAGTGGTCTTTGTAAACCAAGCGCCTGCAATCGAACTTTAGCGTTAGCCTGAAAAGGACAGGCAGATTGTAATTTTAAAAATTTTGTACCAGAAAACGTGTTGCCTTTATATGTTGGCGCAATATCATCTGTATATGTTTCAGGATTTATTTTTAATTTTATTTTTTGATGAATTTCTTGATTAATTTTTAATTGCATATCAATTGTAAATTTTTGAAAATTATTAATTAACCGACTACATCTTGCTAAATTATTATCTATATATAATGGATAACTACAAATAAACAGCTTGTCTGTGGCTGCAATTAATTGTTTAAAAAATTTATTATGAATTTCTAAATTTTGCATATCATTCAAATGAGGAATGCAAAATTCTTTTTGCAGTGCAATTGGTAAGAATGGATTAAATTGATGTTCGTTTGGCCAATTGTTGGAACTCAGCCCAGAAACCCACAAATGATCGAACTTCATATTTATAGCTTCTAATAAATTTACTATGGTTATATTTTTAGTAACATTAGTAACGTTACTAATGTTTTTTGAAATATTTTTTTTTTGTTCAACATTATATAGTTTTGACAGCTTCACTAAAATTTTTATACATTCTTTCAGATCATGCTCACCTATAAAATTTGATAATTCGTTATATTTTTCAAGAAAATCTTGCCAACAATTTATTTGATGTTGTTCTGTATCATTTATATTTTCTTTACCCCAATTAAATGTTTGCAAGATCTCTTTACAGAAACTTACCCAATAATTACAGTTATATTTGTTATTATCAATTAAATTTCTAGCATTTATTGCCAACTCAAAATCATCCAAAAATTTTATAAAAAATTTTACAGAATGAACTTGATGTTGTTGCGATATTTTAAGTAAAAAATTTTTTATATATTGCCAATTAAATTTATAATCGACTTTTTCTCGCAATATATAATCGAAATATGATCTGCCACTTAACTCTAAATTTGCTCCACCAATAAACTTGGTTCGCAACAATCTGCTAAAATCCTCATATTTAATCTGGTCTTTTGTTATATAACAATTTGCAATTTGTAAAATCAATATAGCAATATTAATTAATGGATAAGTATCCAATTTCGCTGAAACAGCAATGTTATATTCAGTTTCAGGTAAAAAATTACTAAAAATATAATCTACCTGAGAATAAGTATTGTCTAAATCTAAAACTACAACCCCTATATTACCAGTTAATTCTGGGTTAGATGCCCATCTAGCTGCACTGTTTATTTCTTGAATAAAATCTCGACAAGCAATAGAGAAACAATCTGGTTTATTTGATGTTTCCAACCCTGCAGCTATATGCTTATTACTGTAATCTTTAAATATTTTAATATTATTTGGAATATCTTCAGAAGTACTGTCAGAAACATGATCTTGCAAATAATTATAATAATTAAATTGCTCACAGATTAATTTATAGTTGTTAGCCCATTCTAAAAAGGCCATCGCTTCTTGGCACCAAAAATATTTTTTTATTCTATTTAATGGTATTTGCCATATGTTTAATATATACCATGCTTCACGAGCTTGAATTGCAAGTTGCCAACTATCTAATAATAATGAACAATTTATATAATTATTATTTTGAGTTGCTTCTTGCAGCTTTTGCCAATCAATAATAATTTTTTCCCACAGTAATGGCTGTTTAAAATTAGGGATTTTAATTTGAACCATGAACAACTACTCTACTCAATAGTTTCTTCACCAATAGTGATGTTAGGAGAAACAGGCTCTATCGGTTGAGATTCTACTGGTTGAAAAAGTTTCGCCTCATTTTTAGTTATTTTACGCACCAACGGGCCAATAGTTAGTCCCTGAACCATCATAGAGAAAATTACCACAGCATAAGTTATAGTCACTATAAAATCATGATAAGGACCTTGAATACTTAAAGCCAATGCAATAGAAATACCACCTCGCAACCCACCCCAAGTCATCATTAACATAACATCTGGACTAAATCGTTTAAAAGCACTTGGTAAATATCCGACTGGAATTACAATACTTACCCATCTAGCAGCAATTGTTATAACTATCGCTCCAATTGCAGCAATAGATGTATCTATATTAAAAGTAATATGCATAAACTCTAAGCCAATTAATACAAATAATATAGAATTTAAAACTGCATCTAAAAGTTCCCAAAAACCTTCTAATCGATGCAAAGTATGTTCACTCATGCTACCACTTTTTATTGAACTACCAATAACAAGCCCAGCTGTAGCTATTGCAATAGGAGCCGAAACTTCGACAACCGACAGGGCTAATGTATATCCACCCGTCACTATTGCCAAAGTTAAAATAATAGAAACTTCGTAATCGTCTACAGTTCGAATTAATTTTGCAGCTAAATATCCCATAGTAGCTCCTAACACTAAGCCACCAATTCCCTGCCGAACAAATAACCACGCTAATGCCTGAGCTGTAAGTGATCCTTCTGCACCAGATGCAATAGTTAAGGTTGCAAAAAATAATAATATGCCCATACCATCATTAAACAATGCCTCTCCAGCAATTTTAATTCCCAAAGATTTTGGGGCTTTAATAGTTTTTAATACACCAATAACTGCAATCGGATCGGTTGGAGAAATTAAGGCACCAAATACAAAACAATAATAAAATGGTAAATCTATACCAAGGATCGAGGTTAAACCATGCATAGCATAACCAATTAACATAGAAGAAATTGCTACACTAATGGTTGCTAAAAAAGCAACTAACAACTTGTATTTAGCGAGTTCCATAGCATTAACATGTAAAGAACCTGCAAACAATAAAAAACTTAACATTCCGTGTAAAAAAGTTTCGTCAAAACCAGCACTATCTAATAAATTTTTGGATAAAATATCTATCTCCCAACTATAACGTCCACCAATAGCTACCGCTAAAGACAGACCTAAAGTTACCAGGGTAATTCCTATGGATTTAGGTAATTTAACAAATTTATAGTTGATATAGCTGGCTATTGCCGCCAGTGATACCAAAATCCCTACTATTTCCTGTGTGCCCATGAACTTAAAACCCAAAAAAATAAATTTGTTTTTTTATTTACCTATATTTAAAATATAACATAAAAAAATAAATTTAAGCTACAATGGATACAGTTGTATGATTTAAATTTATATTTTATGGCCTGCGCAAAGAACTCGTACTTTTAAACGAGCGTCTGTCTGAGCGTAGCAAGTTTAGCAAGTGAAAAATGCAGGAAATTATGATACAAAGGGAACACGTTGTAGAAAGACCGCTAATGATTGCATTACAAGATATAGAACACAACATTTTAAAACACGTTAATTTGCACATTAAAGCTGGTGAAATATATAGCATAATTGGTAAAAACGATTCTGGAAAAAGCGAAGTTTTACGTTGCATAAATCGAATTAGCCAACCAAAGTACGGCAAAATAACTATAGACAATCAAAATTTAAATTCATTACTAGATAAAGACATAAATAATTTGCGCCGCAAAATGGCTTTAATTACTAAAAGTCCGCAACTTATATGTAATAAAAATGTTTTTCATAATGTTGCCTTACCTTTGGAATTACAAAATAATATTTCTAAAAGTGATATTACTAAACTAGTTGAACCAATATTACATTTTGTTGGCATAGCAGATCAATTTTTTTCTTATCCAAATCAATTAACTTTATTACAAAAACAATTAGTAACCATAGCTAGAGCCTTAGTTGCCCACCCTAAAGCTTTGTTATGTGATGATATAACTTACCACTTAGATATAAAATCTACCCATCAGATTGTTAATTTACTAAATTCTATTAATAAAGAATTTGGCGTTACCATGGTAATCATTAGTAACGACATAGAAGTTATAAAAAGTCTAAGTCATAAAGTTGCAGTTATGGATAAAGGAACAATATTAGAAGAATCTTCGGCATACGAAATTTTTGCCAGACCAAAAACTGAATTTGCTAAAGAATTAGTACGAGCTGCCACTCGCCATGAAATGCCATGGGTATATAGAAGAAAAATTCGCTTTCAATCCACCCAAAATCAACATCCTATAGTTCGGATAAGCTTTACCACAGCTCTTGCTACAGAACATTTACTTGGACAACTTATAGAAAGTTATCAATTTAAAATTAGTATTATTCAAGCTTATCAAGAACATGTACAACACAAACCAATCAATGTAATATTGGCAGAAATAGAAGGCGCTGCCGAAGATTTCCAAACCAACTTTGCAGAAGCTATTCTTTTTCTAAAAGAGCATGAATTACACGTAGAGGTTTTAGGTTATGTTGCAAATTTTACTTGAAGCGACGATCGATACATTACGAATGGTATTTATCGCATCTGTATTTACTATATTAATAGGTATGCCACTTGGCCTGTTATTAGAGGCTACTCAAAATAAACATATTTTGGGTAATAAATATTTATGGCTACACAAATTACTTCGTTCAACTATAAATTTTTTTTCTAATATTCCAATATTTTTAATGTTAATAATGCTTATTCCTATTATTAACAAAGTATTATTTGAACATTTTACTATAGAGTTATCTGCAGTAATTGCTTTAATATTTATAGGAATATTTATTTTTGCAAACGACGTATTTAATTCACTAAACAACTTACCAAAAGAACTCTCTGATACTGCCAAATTTTTAGGCGCTAGATCGATACAAGTCATAACTAAATTTTTATTACCAGAAGCAATGCATCATTTGGTACAAAACATCACTAAATTAATAATTAATCTAATTGGGCTATCTATGGTAGCAAGTGCTTTAGGATCTAATGGCCTCGGTAGATTAGCATTAGAAAAAGGCTACAACGATTTAGAATTATCTTATGTATTTTATATAATTTTATTATCTACAAGCATTATTTATGCAATTAAATTGCTCGGTAATTACGTAACTAATACTGTATCCAATGCTACAACAAATAAAAATCAAGAACACGCGCAATGAATTTAAATGCCACCGGATCTTATTTAGGTTTTATTGCAGTCTTACTTTTTATCTTAGCTTATGCGCTAGTTATTTTAGAAGAAGTAACCGATTTAAGAAAATCAAAACCAGTATTATTAGCGTCAGGAATAATTTGGGGAATAGTAGCTGTTATTGCTAAAGAGCAACATCTAACTGACTTTGCATCTATTGCTATTAAAAGAAATATTTTAGAGTATGCGGAATTATTATTATTCTTAATAGTCGCCATGACATATATAAATGCTTTAGAAGAACGTCAAGTATTTGATGCATTACGAACATGGCTTGTAAATAAAAGATTTTCTTTACGCCAATTATTTTGGACAACAGGAATATTAGCATTTTTTATTTCCCCAGTTGCCGATAATTTAACCACCGCATTACTAATGTCAGCTATTGTAATAGCGGTCGCACCAGATAATAAAAAATTTATTTGCTGTGCTTGTATTAATATAGTAGTTGCGGCTAATGCAGGCGGGGCATTTAGTCCATTTGGCGATATAACCACTTTAATGGTATGGCAAAGTAATAAATTACAATTTGCTGATTTTTTTAAATTATTTTTTCCAGCTGTTATAAGTTTTATAATACCTGCTTTTTGCATGTCATTTGCAATAGACAATAAATTACCGCCTCCAATCTCCCAAAAAATCCATTTAAAATATGGTGCGAAACGAATGCTATTATTATTTTTAGCAACCATCATGCTAGCAGTAATTGCTAATCATTTTTTAAATTTACCACCAGTTATAGGTATGATGACAGGTTTTGGTTTATTAAAAATTTTTGGATTTTATATAAAAAAACATGAAGCAAATATTAGAAAAAAAAGTATTAAAAATTCAACAACCCATAATAATGATAGTGATTTAGCACCATTTGACATCTTTAAACAATTAAAAAATATCGAATGGGATACATTGTTATTTTTTTATGGAGTAATGCTATGTATTGGTGGACTAGACGCAATTGGTTATTTAGAAAAAGTATCTACGCTAATTTATAATAATTTAGGAACCAATTTACCCATTATGCATCAACAAACTCCAGCTAATATTATCATTGGGGTACTTTCTGCAATTATTGATAATATTCCATTGATGTTTGCAGTATTAACTATGGATCCTGCAATGGCAAAAGGACAATGGTTATTAGTGACATTAACTTCTGGTATTGGTGGCAGTTTATTGTCTATTGGATCTGCAGCTGGGGTTGCATTAATGGGACAAACTAGGGGTATATATAGTTTTTTCTCTCATTTAAAATGGAGTTGGGCGATTTTATTAGGGTATATAGCTGCAATTTATGTGCATTTTTTAGTAAATAGTCAGTTGTTTATTTAATATCCATAGTGGTAGATGGCCTGATACGATTATAAGAATCAGATAGATCTAAATCTTACATCCCCAATGTACTCCCTCCACCACCGCTTACTTTCATATCAGGATTTACAGGAGGTTTTGTATCTGGTGCTGGCTCTTTATCTTTAGTTTTAGCAGCTGCTGCATCTTCATCTTTCTTTTTAGCCACCAAGGTAGAACCAGCACCTGGTGGTGCTGGGTTTTCTGGTTTCATTGAGTCTTGCAAAGTAGAAGAAGATTTACTTTGGTCATCAGCCTCTTTATTAACATTAGCTAATGGTCCTTCCGTAGCATCCGACGCTGGCGACGGCTCAGGCCCATCTTTTTTTGGATCTGCCGCAGCAGGTTTTGCATCTTCCCCGGTACTAGAAGTAGGAGCAGGAGCAGATGATTCAACTTTCATCTCAGGAGTGGAAGGATCATCTGACTTTCCACCAGTAACAGCATTTTTAACCTTATTCCATAAATCTTTAGCTCCCTTACTAACCCCAACCATCTCCTTGAATGCTGCTTTTGCCCCATCTGGTCCACCACCATTATTCTCCATAGTATTCTTAAACTGCTTAGCGCCTTCCCACATGTTTTGGAAACCTACGCCCAATGCTTTAGAACCCTGCTTGGTTGCTTTAGCATAGTCTCCAGCTTCACTTGTCGTTGGCATATCCAGCTCACCCTGTTCCTTACGATTGGGAGGTTTAGCTTGATCTTTTGTTGTAACTTTACCTTTCTCTCCAGCTTCATCTTTATCTTTATCATCACCACCTACCGCACCCTCAATAGGTGGCTTTGGTGGATCTTGTAAGCTACTTTCTATCGGAGGAGGATTAGTTAACTCCACAGTTGGTTTGGGTGTTGCTGCTGGCGAGGTTGGACCCACCTGGAACCCAGCTTCACCAGCCTGTGGAGATGCTGCTGGTGGACCACCTTGACTTACCTCAAATCCAGCATCCGCAGGGGCTGAACCACCACTTTTAAAGTCCTTAGGTATATCATCAGGAGGTAGATCACCAGGTATTGCATCAGGTTTTTTAGGAGGACCAACAGACATATCATTAACCTTAAATTAAATTATAATTTCAATAAATTTAGACAATTTTTTATAACAAAAGTTCAAGTGCATCTACCCATAAATAATTAATAATCTTAATCATCATCATCATCCAAATATTCTAAATCATCTAAATCTTCTAAATCAGGCAATTCTGGTAAATCTGGATATAATGGCAAATCTGGAAATGCCAGCACTTCTGAACGTTTCTCTTGAATTTGATTAGCTACTGCATTGATTGCACTAGCGGCACTACTAGCTATATTGCTACTTTGGTTATCCGATTCTGATGTATCACCACCTATATCTCCACCCAACATTTGAATTAATTCATTTACATCCGCCAAATAATTCTTTAAATCCATTTTTACAACTTTATCCGACGGATAAGTCGTAAGTTCCAGTAATTGAGCTGTTAATTTGTCCGAATTTATAACAGCTACAGCTTGAGAAACCCCAGATAATTGCTCTATGCTTTTAAGATTTTCTGTTAAATGACCACGTCTTAATAACGGTAATTTAAATAATTCATGTTCCGAGGTAACTACCATTTTAGCAACTAGTTCTGTCATAGGAACTCCTGTAAATATCGATGTAATTTGCGATCCTTGAGTAACAACCAGTTTATCTTGCCCAACTTGTGATTTTGGATCTAATTTTATATCCGGTTTCGCATCTGGCTTTGCTGCTGGTTTTTCGTTTATTGCATTAAGTTGTTTTTGTTTAGCAACTTCATTTTCTAAAATAGCTATTATTCCTGATATTCCACGTTCAAGCGGTTTCATAGCTACCGATTCTGTCATACATTTTTTAAGTATAGTAATATCATTATTATCTATTATTTTCGGTTCTTCAAAAATATTTTTTACTAAAATTGCCTTAAACATCCCGATCCGTTTTTCTAATTCCAACAATTCTTGCGTAGCTGGAATTTCTACTTTTAATAAATGATTTATACGTATTTGCTTAACAGGCTTTGGGTTAGCATAAAACATTTCAGCTCGTACTATTTTAGATTTAAAAAACACATGCGCTTCACCTTCACGTTGATCTTTTAAATCTAAAAGTTCAATTCTTTGCTTACGATCAACCGATGCATTTTTGGTATCCATATAATTTAACGAAACACTGCCAGCATCCATTTGAAAACCACTTACATTAGTTACATAAGTTTCTCCTGCGGTTTTATTGAAAAAATCCCAAGTCTCCATAGGATCTTCTAATTTCATACAAATTTTTATGTTACAATTTGCTCCAATAGACGCAGCTTCTTCTTTAGAAGCTTTTTGAAAAGCTGGTAAATCTTGTCCTGCAAAAATAGCAGAAAACCCTAAACTTCTAGCTTGAGCTGGAACCACTGCAAAACCTTTTACTGCATAGTAACCATACTCATCCATAATACATACATATGGAGATGGAGAATTCGTTGGTTTACTTAAAATAACATCTCGATAATCACCTTCTACTTTATCACCAAGTCCAGCTGCCATCATAGCTTTTAAAGATGCAATAATTACTTTCCCTAAATTTGCTAATTCGTCTGGAGACTTTTCTAAAGCGGGTAATAATACTACTAAAATACGACGATTTAATACCACGTCTTTTAAATCAACTTCAGCTAAATTAGTACGAATTATATGACCATAAGTATCTGCAAGCGATCCAAACACCCTAGTTAATTGCATAGTAATAAACCCATGCTGCTCACGTACTTCACCAGCCTGATTAAACTTACTTTTTGGATTATAGCCGGGCAAATTTAATACATAATTTTTCAATGGTTCTAGAATAGCTGTAGGAAAATTATCAAGTGGAACTTTAAAATTTTCGTTAATTGGAAATTGCTTATCAACTACCATAGCTTCCAATTTTTCTAAAATAAAATAATCACGAATAGTATTAGCATCTAACAAAATATGCCCTGCATCTCGCATTGCAGTTAAAATTTTCATTAAACTTTCTACAAAATTAATCGCACGACCTTTCCACATATCGCCGCCCGAATCACCACCACCACCAGAATCCATCAAGCTTGTTACCAATTGCGATAACATACTAGATGAGCCATGAGAAAATGGATTCATAGTATTAGATAAGCGATTAGTTTGTGGCCCTAATACATCTCTAGCACCTGTCATAAAATTAATTAATAAAATATCATCTTCCCTACCCATAGCACGCACCATAGAAAAAACTTTAGCAAACAAGCTGTTATCGCCCTTACCATCTACATAAATAAAACCACTAGCTTGCACTAATGAATTAAATGCAATAGAAACTAATGCTTCTGTTTTACCACTACCAGTCGAACCAAAAATTAATATATGGGTACGCAAATCACTATTAGTAAACCATAATTCTTTTTGCGATTTTCGATCATTACCTAAAAAAGAAATTCCATCAGCTATACCTGGTTCCGTAGTACCAGGTTTTATATCGTTATAATCAAGTGTTTTGCTAGAACGAGGCATACGAAATGGTAATGTTTTTTCACCAAAAATTACAAACAAAAACAATATTGATACTACTATAAAAATCATGTCAGTAAATTCCGGATAGACAATAACAGCAACAATACCTGTTATATTAAATGAAAGTGAACTAACGGGATTGGATAAAAATTCAGCAGCCCTTACCCCTAATGGACGGGTATCTCGTGCAATTTCCTGTGCGCCATGTTCGTGTTGTTCTTCTAATCCGCGAATAGCCATGTTTTTTTTATTGTTTTTATTATTATTATAGCAGTTAGAAGCGGCGGCGAGTCAGCATGTGGATGCTGTGTGGTCTTGCTACGGGAGCGTGAGCAAAGAACCTGTACTTTTAAACGAGCGTCTGTTTGAGCGTAGCGAGTTTAGCGAGTGAAAAAGTACAGGTTCTTTGCTCACGCTTTAGGTGAGTGCAACAATTGTTCTTTTTCTTCTTCTGATGGAACATAAATAATATCATTTAATGCCAACTGCAATGCTTTAACCGCCTCTTTTACATATGGCACACTTAAACCTCGACCTAAAGATTTTTCTACTAAAAAATGTGCATGCACACCAGCAGCTTCTACAAAATAAGTTTGTCTACCAGTACTACTTAACACATACCAAAACAAACGATCAATTGGTTTTAACCATAAAAAATCAGCATTTGCTAACACACCATCTTGACGTGCCAACAATAATAAATCTATAAATATAGTAAATTCATATGCATGCCCATGAACTATATCTTGGATAACTCTTTGATTATAATATTTACGCCAAACAGGATCTATACCATTAAAATTTAATATATGAGGGTTTTTACTATTACTAGATTCATTAATTTGTCTTAGAATTCTTGCAGCAACTTTAGGTTCTCTGCAACCTCTTGCCAAAAATACCGCAAATAGTGCACGTTGATGAATAGGCAAAGACTCAGGAGATCTCCATAATTTTCCTAATTGCTTAATAAAAACCGCCTCGGTTTTTTCGTGATCTAATTGCATTTTAAATTTTACAGAATTACCTACTCTAAATTCTTTATGTTCCTCTACTGAAATTTCTATTAATTTATGGTCTTTACAAAAATCTACTGGTGATTTACCCATAGCCCAAGGACCAGTATTTAATGGTTCATTTACTAAATCCAAACCAATAACTGGATTAATTTGTGGCCACTCGCTACGCTCTTGTTTAGCAAGCTGATGCATATCATAATGCTTTTTATATTTATTGGTCGCATTTTTATAAAAACTACAATAAGAAAAAAACACTAAACATAAAACAATAGGATAACGCAAATAACTTCCAGCTATCTCACTAAGATATTCCGCAACATCTAATGATAAATCTTGGGGGGCAGTACTAGATGCAACATACACCGCAGAAGATACTTCTTGTTTTATAGAACCTAAATTAATTATTTCTAATGGTAATATTTGAATTATCAAATTAATGATAAATAATTCACAAAATCTTACTTTGAGAAAAAAAAACTTTAATTGTTCTTCAAACGTTATCCACACCAAGGTACCGATTAAAAACAACCCTACTATGAACCAAATAACGTTCATAGCATTATCATCACCACCTTGTGGTGATCCACCGCCGCCACCAGCCATTAGCTGTCTCCTATTTACTCATCCATCAAACTATCTAGCGGTACTAATTGGCTAGAACTTGAAGCATGTACAATTTCTAAAAGAACATCTGTAATACATAATAATCGTAACGAAATAGCGACTTTATTATCAAAATAAACAGAAACACCTAACATAGAATTATCTGCCCTATCAAAAGTTACTCCCAAACCATATCCAACACAAAAGGAACATAGTTGATCAGCACGACGCATAATGGCAGGTAGTAGTCCAAGAGCACTAAATGCCTTATCAACCTCAATTTCTTCATTTTTAACTGTATACTTACAGTTAATAGATTTAGCAATAGCCACTATTTGCTTAATTATTAATATTTGTTGTTCTTGTTTTTCTTTTATATCTTTATTTTTATCCATATAATTCGCCATCTTATATTAAAGAGGTGCCTTACTTATGGCTTAAAAAAATAATTTGTACTTTTTTCACTCGCTAAACTCGCTGCGCTCAAACAGACGCTCGTTTAAAAGTACAAATTATTTTTTTAAGCCCTTAAGACAATTCTAGTATTTTATATTAATTTAACCGAATATATAATAATATAAGTTATTATAACTTATTTTTATTTTAGCTTTTACTAAATAAACTTTATTATAATAAATAAACAACTTAAATAATTAAGTAGAACTTTATAAGAATGAACTATGAACAATAACCATAAATTACTCCTAGTACTGTTAACTTTAGCTATTATTAATCCTGGTTGCTCCAGATTGTTTAAAGAAAGATCTTACAAATCCAGCAAAATCAACACCAACAACATAAACTCTATTAATAACAACCCTACAACAAATATTGATACAGATATTGGCGCACAATTAATTTCTTCCGCTAGATCAATAGAAAAATCATTAGCAACTTTAGCCGCTGCTCAAGAATTAAGCAACATACCTGTTTTAAACACCGCACCATTACTAACCACAGAAGGTGGCATGGGTGGGACCGCAGATATCGACTGGACTGGGCCATTAGAACCTTTATTAGAAAAAATTGCTAACATGACCGATTACAATTTAAAGATAATGGGCACGCCAACACCTGTTCCAATTATAGTATCAATAACTCAATCTAAAGCTATCGTTGCAGACATATTAAAAAATGCCAGTTTGCAAGCCGGTAAACGTGTAAATATAGTAGTATTTCCAGCCAATAGGGTTATTGAATTACGTTACCGTTTGGGCGCATATAATACTCCATCCAACAATAACGACGAAGTTAACAACGAAAAGCCAGCAACCAATGGCCATAAAAATGGATAAAGTATACTCATGGGCATTACGTATAATTGGTATATTTTTTGCCCTATTACTTTGTAGTTGTTCATCTAAAAACATTAGCAAAGAACAAACTTCATTAAAAACTATTCCTAAATCTAATCAATCTTTTGCGGTTAATTCTTTAAGAGTTCAAGCATTAAGAGATACTGCATTATCTATTGGGGCAAGAGGTGGTCTTTCGTGGCGAACTAAACACATCCATACAGTATTATCAAATTATGAAAAAAATTTAGATAGAATCTTTAATTTTTATGCTTTATTAGTTGAAGAAAGCGTATTACCACCAGTATTACATGAGGCACGTAACGCCTTAAGTTTAACGGGTCCAGACATTATTAGAATAGCCGATCGTAATTATAAAATTATTCACCAAGCAAGGTTTATTACTAGCCCACCAAATTGGCGTGAATATATCTGGAAAAGTTTTGAACCACCAGAAATGCCAGATAAAAGCTTACTACCAAAAACTACCACTGAACAAGGCGTTTGGGAAAAATATATTGACCAAGGATGGGTAGAAGGAGTTAAACAAGCTGATGCTATATTAAAAGAAAATTTAAATATTTTAACTAGAGATTTTAATGGCATGATTTTATATCGTAAATTATTAGCTCAGCAAATGATTACCCCTCCTTTTGTTTCTAGTATAGAATTAGGTATTACAGGGGATCGTAATAATTTAACAGTTAATGATAAAATTCTAAAAATTACTGCCTTCCCTAGTTTACAAACAGATGGATCCCAATGGAAAACCGAGATTAAACAACATGAGTGATTTTTTATTAGCAGACGAACCCATACGCTTTACTGCAGAAACGTTAGATCGGTTATTATTACATTGCGCATCATTGGAGGCTTCTGATATCACTTTTCAATCTAATGCATCTGTTCTAACTGAAGTTCATGGTAGGTTATATAAAGTTACTAAAAGAAAAATTACCAATACTGAGGTTGGTGATTTATTAAATATCATTTATGGCGCTAATGGTACCACTCAGATCTATAGTGGTACAGACGTAGACACTCATTACGAAATTCGCCCATCACGTACTACAAGATTTCGTTTTAGGGTGAATGCAACTGGTTGTCAAATTGAAGGCCATGATGGCATCCAAATAACACTACGTACCATTCCTACTAGTCCACCAGACATTACCACTTTAAATTTAGAACAAGAAATTATTGATAATATGGCTCCATTCCAAGGAACTGTAGTTATAACAGGTTCTACTGGATCTGGAAAAAGTACCTTACTAGCATCTATTATTAAAAATTTATTAGAAGAACCAGATGGTAACCGTAAAATGCTTACCTACGAAGCACCTATCGAGTTTGTATATGATACGGTTGAAGCACCTACCTCATTAATGAGCCAATCAGAAATACCTAAGCACCTCCCTACTTTTGCAGCAGGAGTAAGAAATGCATTGCGCCGTAAGCCACGATTAATTTTAGTAGGTGAAGCTCGTGATCAAGAAACTATTGCAGCAGTAATAGATGCAGCCCTTACTGGTCACCCAGTTTACACTACCGTACATAGTAATGGAGTCGCAGACGCGATACGACGCATGATTTCTACTTTTCCTGCCGATGAACGCCATGGTAGATCGCTAGATATATTAGAAACTATGCGATTAATTGTTTGGCAAAAATTAGCTCCAAGTACTGATGGAAAACGAGTTGCTCTACGAGAATTTTTAGTGTTTAACGATAAAATCAGAGATATTCTGCTCACAACAGATATAAATGAGTTAGCACAAACCACTAGGAAATTATTAAAAGAATTTGGTCAACCTATGTTGGTCGATGCTACTAAAAAATTTCAAGCTGGCATTTTACCTGAAAGAGAATATAAAATTATAGTACACCAATCAGAAATGTTAGATAAAGATTTAGGGTTAATAAAATAAAGGATTTATATGGAATCATCTGATGCACATTGGCGCGATAGTGCTAGACAAGCGCGATTTTTTTTCGTTGATGCGTATGCCGCATTTCCGATATTACTAACGCTACTTCATATTAAATTATGGACCATTTTAATGGCTATTGGATTTATGGTATTTTTTGCCATATTAGAACGTTTTAAGTTTACTGTTCCAGTATTTTTTAGATGGTTAAGAGCTTTTATGGCTGGACCTATAAAATTAGCCAGACCTTGGTGGAGAGAATAAAAATACATGCCTAAAGAATATATAACTAAAAAAGCCACCGATGTAATACATTTACGTAATTTTTATAGAATACTCATAAAGTTACTTTGTATTTTTTATATGATAATGGCTGTATTTATTGTTCAAATATTTATTTATAATTTTTATTTAACTAAAAATGATTATTTTGTAGTTACAACTTTTGGAAAATTAATCGGGATTGATCCACAATCTAAAGCAAATCAATAAAATCAGAAAAGAAAACATCCACCCGGTGCTACGCACCGACCTCCTTCGAAGACGAAGGAGGTGATCGTCTATAACAAAAACGCTATTAAGCTTTTGTATGTTTGATAGAGATAATTACTTTGCATATTTATGGATCTATTCTATGTATTAAGGTTCAATAATAATGACGTATAAAATGTAGTTACTATTATTAGTAAAACCATATTGAATTTATTAAGACAATCACCTCCTTCGCCTTCGAAGGAGGTCGGTGCGTAGCACCGGGTGGATGCTTTCTTTGGCATTTAGACGCGTTTGCCCTACTAAATAAAACATAATTTTGCTTTACAAGTCATTTACTGGTATTATGGGCCTCTTTTTAAAAAAACTCTTCATATTTAAAGGCTTGTAAATTTTATTATATTTGGTGGCCTTTTTTATGTTTTCTTAGGTCATTAATTATAAATTTATAAGGTATAACAATATGAGTACAACAGATACTTTTCATAGTATGAATTTACCACCAGTGCTATTACAAACATTGGATAACTTAAAGTATACAATACCAACTCCAATTCAATCTAAAACACTGCCTATTGCATTAAATAATGGCGATATTTTGGGTTCTGCCCAAACTGGAACCGGCAAAACACTTGCCTTTACTCTTCCATTAATTGCACATCTTTTAAATAACCCAGCAGGCTCAGCATTAGTTTTAACTCCAACAAGAGAGTTGGCTCAACAAGTAATTGCTGTTGTTAAACAATTATTAGGTTATAAATCAGCAATAAGATCAGCATTGTTAATAGGTGGAGAACCTATTTTTAAACAATTGTCTCAACTTAAATCTAATCCAAAAATTATAGTAGGGACTCCTGGTCGAGTTATTGATCATTTATCACGTAGAACCTTAAAACCTGGTTTTACATTTTTAGTATTAGATGAAACAGATCGTATGTTTGATATGGGATTTGGAATACAGTTAGAAAAAATTATTAGTCAGCTTCCAAAAACCCGCCAAACGCTAATGTTTTCTGCTACAGTACCTACAAACATAGAAAAATTAGCCGCAAAATACTTAATTCAACCAAAACGTATTTCTATAGATCCAGTGGTTACTTTTGTTGCGAAACTAAAAGAAGAAACCATAAAAGTTAAAGAATCAGAAAAATTTTCTAACCTTTTAGTGCAGTTAGAGAAACGAGCAGGATCAGTTATTATATTCGTTAAAACCAAACATGGTGCAGAACATTTATCTAATGATTTGTGCAAAAAAAATCATAATGCATCAGCTATGCATGGGGATTTAAAACAATCCAAACGTTCTAGGGTAATGAGTGATTTTCGTAATGGACATTATCAAATTATGGTAGCTACAGATATTGCAGCTCGTGGATTAGACGTTCCGCACATTCAGCATGTTATTAATTATGACTTACCAAATTGCCCAGAAGACTATATACATAGAGTTGGCAGAACAGCCAGAGCTGGAGCCGAAGGATCTGCTTTAAATTTAGTATCTTCTCAAGATCAAGCAAAATGGAGTGCTATACAAAGATTTATTTCTCCAGAAAAATATCCTGCTAAACAACATTCTTTTGGATCTAATAATAACAAACCTAATAATACTAATAGCAATAGTCAGTTTAGCAAGAAAAAACGCTACGGTAATCCAACTAATAATGACAGATTTGGTTTTGATAAAAAGAAAAAATTCTTCGGCAAGTTCAAGCCTAGTTATGGTGCTGAAGCTGCTCGTTAATTTTTATTTGATCAAAAAAATGGTATTCTTAGAAAGACGTGATAATGACAAATGCAATAACAAATAAGTCCCCTATTAAAACTATAGCAAGACGCTTTAGGGGATTTTATCCAATTGTAATAGATGTAGAAACTGGTGGTTTAAATCCTATTAGCGATGCATTATTAGAAATTGCAGCATTACCTCTAGAAATGCAAGACAATGGTACTTTAGTTCCTGGGGAGTTAAAACATTTTCACGTTATACCGTTCGAAGGTTCTAATATTTCTAAAGATAGTTTGGAAATTAATCAAATAGATCCAACTCATCCATTTAGGTTTGCGGTTACAGAACTCGATGCCTTACAAGAATTATTTAGTTTTGTAGAAGATTTAAGAAAAAAAGCTCATTGCACTAGGTGTGTATTAGTAGGACATAATTCTTGGTTTGATTTGCATTTTTTAAATTCAGCAATCAAGCGCTGCAATCTAAAAAGTCCTTTTCATGCATTTACTAGTTTTGATACTGCTACATTAAGTGCAATTTTTTATGGGCAAACAGCACTAGCTCAAGCTGCTCGTCGAGCAAAAATTTCTTTTGATCCTAAACAACACCACTCTGCTATTTATGATGCAGAAAAAACCGCAGAATTGTTTTGCAAAATTGCTAATTCCTGGTTACAAATGTCGTCTAGGTTTTAATTGAATCATCTGTTAATCCCTTTACATTAATCAACAAATTGTACAAAATCTTCTCGGCTTTTTAGTGATCTAGATCATAACCACTTTCTCATCTTAAGAAGCTTAAGGTGTGGTATAGTATTTGAACTAAAGTAACCTCCTTCAGACACATAGCAATTTTTGAGATAAAAATTAACCGCGGTATCTCGCGCATAACAATAAATGGAGTGAAATTCATGTTCTTTAGCATAATTTTCGCAAAATTCAACCATTCTTGAGCCTATACCAACACTTTGCAAACCAGAGTTTACTGCAACGCGCTGCATCTTACATTCATTAACTTTTGGTACAAGCACTGCGGTACTTATAATTTCATTCCTATTAAAACCGGCGATGTGGATATGATCTTTTTCTTTTTCTGCTTCTTCAGGAGCACAGACAAACCCTAATGGTTTACGCAAAACCTCTTCACGTAATTTTATAGCCTTATAATACTCTAGGCTATTATGGCTAACAATTTTGAAAACAATCCCAATCATTTTTTGTTTAACACTCCAATCTAAATCGATTGATCAATACTTAATATTACTCTCATTAATCCGTTAATCCGACAATTAAAATAGCAATTAAAAATATCACTTGTTTTTTTTTAGACTTGAGTAGCAATTCTTGAATTAAAAATAGTAGCAATCATTTCTTTAGTTAATTCGGTATCTTCGATCGTATCATGCAGTATGCTTGTAACTAAAACATCTGTTGTAAAACGAAAATCAGCAACTTTATAAGCTACCTCTATTGGATGCGAATAATATAGTTCACCTGATTGTCGTCTTTGAGTCCCGTGATATTTTTTTGCAATGTTCAAACTTGGATTCCCAGCAATATAAATCTTTCATAACATTACAATCAGAGAAAAATAATTTTAGTGGTTGCACTCATGTTGACTATCTAATCTTTTCACTTCTTCTCTAGATAATCCTGTACATTTTGCAATTATACTACAACAGATGCCTTCTTTTAACATATTCAATGCCACATCTTTAACTTTTGCCTGCTCTGCTTTCCTAATGTCACTTTCTTCCCAGTTCGTAGTTAATGTGCTCATAATTTTCTCCTTGAAATAACTAAAATTATTGAATTTAATAATTAATTGGCGCGAATTATTTGAAAATCTTTATAATAATATTTATCTTATACTATCACAAAGTCTTTTTCTATCAATCCTACCATAAGGTTAGGATTATTATTTAAAGTAAGGGTGAGGACAGTGCCTCACCCTTACTTTAAAATTAATTCACATCTTGTACTGTAATTTTTTTAGGAACATGACGTTCCTTTTTAGGTATAATAATTTCTAATACTCCATGTTTACTATTTGCTTTAATAGCCTCACCGTTTACATGATCAGGTAAAGTAAATTGTCTATAAAAAGAACCTGAAAACCTCTCTATTCTAGAATAATTTTCTTCCTTAACATTACGTTCTAGTGTGCGTATACCTTTAATAGTTAAGACATTGTTTTCCATAGATATTTCTATCTCTTTAGGGTTAATGCCAGGTAAATCTGCATTAATAATAAATTGTTCAGCCTCTTCTTTAATATCAACTCTCGGTGACAATTGATTGGTTTCTTGATTAGAAAGATCACCTAAAGACGGATCGCGTTCGAATAATTGATTAACCTCTCCATGAATATCACGTAAAATAGACCATGGATTATATTTTACTATTGATGCCATATTATAGCCCTCCTAATTATGTTTTTAACCAAAATTAATATAAATAATATGCTTCATAAAAATATAAATAATATCTAAATTGTAATTTTCAAGGAGAATAATTTTAACAATAGCGTGTATGTTGGTTATACAACCTTTTCTACAGATGCATTTTTGGTTTAGAGGATGAAGCAACAAAATCCTGTAAGGTTAAGTTTTCAAGATCTTCTAATCTATCAGAGCTTAAACCATTACTAGAGATAGACTGATTTAGGATACTATTTCTTGGACTATTGAAATTTAATGCATCATCATCTGCGATTACCTGCATTACTGATTCATTGCTGAGCTCATTACTATTCTGAGTTAATGCATTGTGAATGCGGTGTTGCCATAAAAGAGTAGAAACACTTTGATTCCTAGTGATCCGTTGTAACTTCTCTTGGTATTTTGCTTTAATAAAAGATAAGGGTTTTCTATAGAAAGGATCCATTATATAGGTATGTTTTTTTAACGTGCGTAAAATAGGATTATTTTTTACACTATCCAAAGCATGAAGACACCACCCTACACTATATAGATCTGAATTTTTACCAACAAATCCATAGCCTTTGCTAGCCCAAAAAGTAATTGCTTTTAGCATTTCATATGAAAAATATGATCTGTGTTGATGTTTTTGTAATTGAGGTATGATTTTAGTTGATACTTGTTTATAATCACATTCTGGTGGAACATAGCTTTTTTTAGTAAAACAATAATCTAATATTGAATACATTTTAACCCCATCTTGCAATCTACCAGATGAACCAAAATCTATTAAATTAATTTCTATTTCTCCATCAGGTGTTTTGTCTATTAAAATATTATTAAAACTAAGATCTCCATGAACGATATTCAAATCATGAAGAACTGCTAATTTTTCTAATACTTTTATAAAAATCTGCAACGTTTTTTCTGTAGTTGCTGCATACTTGTCGAAATATTCGAACAATGTTATTCCATGGAAAAAATCACTAAAAATATAAAATTTAAAATTATATTTTATAGATTTATACTTTTCTTTTGTTTCATGCTTGTTTTTCCAACCTGGATCTGAATTTGTTAATTGTTGCCACGCAGTATTATTCCACCATCTATATGCAGTAGCATGCAGTTGGTGTAATTGATCAAGCACGTATAGTTCTTCGTGCAAACCACTATTAGAATAATCATCTGTATTATTTAAAATAAGCAACTGTACTTTAACAGCCGCTATTTCTCCAGTATGCATATTCTTAGCAACTTTTACTTTACCACACGAACCTGTCCCAATAGTCTTGTTAGATATAGCAAATAATCCTTTGTGGGTGCATATGAAAGAATATGGGATTTTCGAGTGTTTTTTGGAATACTTATTAATTGTCGGATTATTTTCAAGATATAACATAGCTGAAGCAACATCGTTTTTAGACAACGTTGCAAATAATTGTTCTGTATTTAATGAAGTATAATATCCGGGCATAAAGTTTTATATAATTATGAAAAAATTAATAGTTATATAAAAGTTGAACACTATAAATAAAAAAATTATATAAAGCAAGTAGATGCACGCAGATTATTGGCTAATCACCTAACGGAATGAACTTATTTACAAAAAACACGTCTATTTATGTGGGTATAATTATTTTTTATACATAATAACGAGGTTATATATGGCACTACATGATATTAATTCTGAGAAATTAAATCGATTAACAAAACTAGTAAAACTTTCAGTTGCACATAAATTTATTGATTTAGCTGGAAACGAACAAGATGCTCCAGAGGGAAGCCATATACCAGAAACTTTAGTTAGTAATTGGTTGGATTTAATCCTAAAAGATAAACAAAAAAAATATCCTTATGAACAAATTACACTTAATATTCCTCCTCGTCTTATTAGAGAAGTTGAAATAAAATTTCCACGTTTAGCGCACAAGATGGCAACAATCTCTGGAAAAGCAATACAACCACAACAAGAATTTAATGATAATCATTCCCCTAATTCTAGTGTTGGTCCTTCTAGTTTCGGATCTTTTGATTCTGCTGATGTTGACCATCATCAACCGATACAATTTAAACATAAAGACATAGTTAAAGGTGCTTTTTCAGACACAGAAAAAAAAACTATACAAGATGTTTTATCAGATCATAACAAATCTCACAATGCAGACGAATTAGGCGATAGAATTCAACAAAGTCCTGACAAAATTAATTTTGCTATTGCAGGGGTACAAACATTACCTTCTGATATAAAAGAAACATTAATAAAATTCACTAGGCTAGCAGAAACCAGCGATCAATTTAAATCTTTATGGGCGATGTTAGCACCAACAGAGATAGCTGGCACTGATAAATTGGGTGCTGCACGTGGTGGAATGCCTTCTCAAGATCCACAAAAAGCCGTAAACTATAATGTTACTAAAAGCCCAAATAATATAGTGCAAGTTGAAGTGACTTATCCTGGGTATTTTAGACTTTATTCAGCAAAACAAAGTGACAAAAAAGGCACAACAGGCAATTTTAAAATTAATTTAACTTTTGATCCACATAAAACAAGGCAAGAGTTTACTATTACTAGACATTTCACTCCTGGTAAACACTTAGATAATAAGCCTACTGTGAAATCTAAAGATAAAAAAAGTGGGCTTCATTGATTCTGCAATGCATCAATCAATTTATCGCATGCAGTTGCTAAACTACCGTTACTCATAAATAACACATTATCATCACTCTGTAGCGTTTTCTTTAAAGAATTAATTAAATCTTGAAGATCGCTACAGATTTTGCCTGGTTTGTTAATCTCTTTAAAAACATCTTGAACATCCCATTTTATTTTATTAAGATCCGCATACAAATACAATTGATCTACATGTTTAACAGCATTTATTAAATCTTTGTTATTAACACCCATTTTTAAAGTATTAGATCCCAGATCAACTACAGCTATAATTGGAAATTTTTTGTTATTATTTTTATTAGTTTTAATAACGGTAGACAATGCTTTAATTGTTGCTTGAATAGCTGTTGGATGATGAGCAAAATCATCATAAATATTAATTCCACGATAACAACCCTTGTGTTCCAATCTCCGCACCACGCCCATAAAATTTGTGATTGCATTAACAGCTATATCTTCTGTTACTCCAACATTAATAGCTGCTATGCAAGCCGCTATAGCGTTACTAAGATTATGTTCTCCAGGAAGTTTTAATTTATCAGATAATCTATCTGATAAATTGTCGGATATTTTATTATTTTCTAAATTTGTGTTTGAATGGTGCTTAACAGAAAATCCCTCTAATCTACTCCAACATCCCATCTGCAATAATTCTTTAATATTTTTATCATGTTGATTAAAAACTACTAATCCAGAACTTGGAACCAAACGCATTAAATGATGAAATTGCAGAATAATCGCATTTAAATTCGGAAAAATATCTGCGTGATCAAACTCTATGTTATTAATTATTAAAGTTTTTGGACGATAATGAATAAATTTTGAACGTTTATCAAAAAAAGCACAATCGTATTCATCACCCTCTATAACAAAAAATTTTCCATTACCAATAGTTGCAGAAGATGTAAAATTTTTTGCGACTCCTCCAATTAAATATCCAGGATTTAATCCAGCATAATGTAAAATCCAAGCTAACATGCTCGTGGTAGTAGTTTTACCGTGGGTGCCACTTACCACTAACACATGTTTTTCTGGTAAAATAAATTTAGCTAAAAATTCTGGTCCTGACATAAATGGTAAATTATTATCTAAAATATGCTCGATGATCGGCATACCACGACGCATTACGTTACCAATGACTATTAAATCTGCTTGTTCAGGCAAATCTATAACATCATATTTTTCTGTGAAACTTATTTGAGATGCAGCAAGTTGGGTACTCATTGGTGGATAAATATTTTGATCTTGCCCGGTAACTTTAAAGCCTATTTCTTTAGCTAACAATGCTAAGCTGGCCATAAATGTACCAGCAATTCCTAAAATATGAATATGCATAAATCATCCTAATAATAATTTTTAAACCTTCACCACATAATGCGCTACTATCTCACCTAAGTTATGCTGTATAAGCATATAAACTAAAGCTACAATACCTGATCTTAAATAATTAATATCAAATCCATTAGCAAATATAAAAACATATAAAATAAATTGCCAATACATTAATGGAACAAGTAATACTAAAGCCGCAAATATAGTATACTTCAACATAAATACACTGCACATTAACAACAATGTACTATGAGTGAAACCTTTGAAATTCATTGACGAGAAGATCCGTTGTTAGTGCACCGGAAATGGATTCTACGCAACTGACGCTTTGTATCAATGGGGTTTCAAGGGTCTCGAGGCTTCATTGGTACCAAGAGGCGTGGGATGTCTTGACAAAGCTGTGATTTTTTTGGCTCCCGATATGGACATCATGAGGTTATCCTATTGCGTCAACGGACTTTCTAAGATTTCAATGCTTCTAGGAAGGAAAGAGATGTGGAAGGTTCTCGCAAGTG
>CAIJNR010000059.1 GCA_903822055.1 uncultured Francisellaceae bacterium
AATTCCCCGCATGAATGCGCATGCTTTCCTGTGTGCCGTGTGTGCCATGTTTGCTTTCGCACAAGCACCCGACAACCGGAAATACGAAAAGACGTTCGTTGATGTATTGACAGTGCGTTGCGCATTGTCACGAACCGGCCCCATTTACGCGCAGCATCCCTTACATTTTTATTCATATAATCTTTTTTTATTTCATTTTTTTATTAATTTATCTCGATTTTTACGATGTGAAGTGATAGCAAATCTATGTGCCGCATCTCGGATCCGTTGCAATAGCATAAAAACTTGACTAGTAGATTGCAAGCTTAATTCTAATCCATCCGATGTTAGATAAATTTTCTCTAAACCAGGTTTTCTATCTTTACCCTTGGCTATGCCTAACAAATTAATTATTAAATTATTTGCATTAATCTGTAATTTAAAATTATCTATAACCTTTTCTGCCACAGCTAATTGCCCTTTACCACCATCTACTATTACTAAATCTGGAGCTAAATTGGATTTAATCATAATTTGCCTCATATACCTAACCATAGCTTGTTCCAAAGCTAGATAGTCATCAGATGGATTACTAGTTTTTATATTAAATAACCTATAACTAGACTGCTCTTTACCAAAAACATTAAATACTACACATGCAGCAACAGTTTCTTTACCAGCTGTATGACTAACATCAAAACATGCAATCCTCTCTATCAGTTTAACCCTTCCTATTAAATTTGTTAAAATTTTAAAATTATTTTTTTGTCGCCTATACTCAACTACTCTAGTACTTAGTGCCTCATCTGCGCTAGTTTGTGCAATTTTTTGCCATGCTAATTTATCTCCATTTTTAGCACAAAATAATTTTATATTGATAACTTTAGAAATTGCTGTTGCATTTTTTAAATTAATAGTTGTTAAAATGGATGATATTTTGGTTGGATCTTGACTAGAATTTTGATGTTTATTTGTAGTTGGATCAGTAAAATAATTTTGTAAAATAAATTCTTCTAAAAACTCTTCGTCATTATTATTTATAGTTAATATAGTATTTTTAGAAAAAAACTGCCTGCTATATAAAACATCTCCTTGTCTAATACGCAATAAATGAATACAAATTAACTTTGGACTAGATGCTATCCCTATAACATCTACATCAATAGCTTTTTTATTAATAACTGCCTGTTCATTTTGTAATAATGATAACGCTTTTATTTGATCACGCAATTTTGCAGCCAATTCGTAATCTAGATCTATGGATGCATCCTGCATCTCTTTTGTTAAATTTTTTATAAGTAATTTAGATTTACTTTGTAAAAACAACTTTACATTTTCTACATCCTTTGCATACTGCTCTGGGTTAATTAATCCAACGCATGGAGCTGTACAACGTTGTAGTTGATATTCCAAACATGGACGAGTTCGATTTTTAAAAAAAACCGCATCACAACTTCGCAATTTGAAAATTTTATATAATAAATCTAAACTAGTTTTTACGGCATTTATATTTGGATATGGACCATATATGGTTCCATTTTTTTTACGACTCTTACCACGACTATACATAAGGCTTGGATATTCTTCATTGGTTAACAATATGTATGGGTAACTTTTGTCATCACGAAAAATAACATTATATTTTGGTTTAAGTTGATTAATTAATTTATTTTCTAACAATAATGCTTCTATTTCATTTTTTGTAATAGTTATTTCAATGTTTTTTATTCCAGCAATTAATGCTGCCCTTTTTAAATTGGTGTTTTTTATGGTTTTTGATTGAAAATAACTTTTAATACGATTTTTTAGATTTTTAGCTTTTCCGACATAAATAACCCGATTATCGCAATCTTGCATGCTATATACCCCAGGTTTTTGGGGTAAATTATGTAAAAAATTTTTTAAATCCAAATTTTTTAAATGCTCTCTAGGGTGTCTAGTATTTTATGCCTAATAGCCAGGTGAGTTAGTTCTACATCGCTTGTAACACTAAGTTTATCAAAAATCCTATAACGATAACTATTAACCGTTTTTGGACTTAAACAAAGTTTATCAGAAATTTCTTGCACTTTTTGTCCACCAGTTATCATCATCATAATTTGTAATTCTCTTTCAGATAATATATCTAATGGAGATCCGTTTGGAGTTGCCACATTTTTTAATGCTAGCTGTTGTGCAATATCTGGACCTATGTAATGTTTACATTTACCAGAATAAACTGTTTGTATTGCATGAATCATTTCTGTAATGTTTGCATCTTTAGTTAAATAGCCCACAGCTCCAGCTTGTAAAAATTTTGATGGAAAAGGCTCTTCTCCACACACTGTCAGTGCAATAATTTTTACATGCGGATGAATTTTTACGATTTTTTTGGTTGCTTCTAATCCACCAATCCCAGGCATTCTAACATCCATTAAAACAACATGCGGATTTTTGTCTCGAACCATACGAACTGCTTCTTCACCACTGCTCGCTTGTCCAACTACGCATATGTTGTTTTCTTCCAATATGCTAGAAATTCCTGCTCTAACTATAGGATGATCATCAACTACCAAAACATTTATTAAAGGCTTTACCAAGACGTCCTCCAAAAAAATTTTTGTCTCGGAGAGGCAGGGATTCGAACCCTGGGAGGAGTTGCCCCCTCTACGGTTTTCAAGACCGTCGCTTTCGACCGCTCAGCCACCTCTCCAAAAGTACGAGACATTGTATACGGTTAGTATACAGCAAACAACTCGAAAATAAATTTATTTAAATTTTACTTTGTGTTAAATTAAATTTACTATTTTAACAATTAAAAATGATCGACTTATTTCCTCGATGGAGAAGAATATATGAAACCTTTTAAACTTATTCAAGGCAGCAGTAATAATATCAGCAAATTTGAGGATGAAGTAGCTCAAGCAATAGAAGATGGTTATGAGTTTAGTAGCGAAATGATCTCAAAATTGATAGAAAATCAAAATAAATCCATAGAAGTATGGTTTTTTCAACCAATGACCATAGAAGAACATTTAGAATTTGAAAATGAAGATCTAGATTACCCAGATAATGACGAAGAAGTAGAGCTATAAAATTGATTAAAAAACAGGCTTTATATTCCACATAAATATTGAATACTAAATAATATTTAATATATAATTAATATAAAATATTACAGAATTACTTGGCT
>CAIJNR010000060.1 GCA_903822055.1 uncultured Francisellaceae bacterium
ATATAATATTTATAATATTATTGCTTTTGATTTTTTAGACCTAGCTGGGTTTTGGAACGTTTCTATGATGTTCTTTGCCATTATTGTCTGATAACAACAATTTAATATTATTATAAATTAATGGCTGTTTCTTATATAATTCCATAAATTGATCTTTTAAATGTTGATTGTTGGTGTGTATTTTTGCTTGAGAAATTAACTCCGGAGTTTGCGCCCAAATTTGTGATCCCAATGCACCAACTAATTCTTGGATTTTTATTGCATTTTTCTCACCAATTTTATATCCAACAACTTCAAATTTAGTACTTAATCCTTGTTGTTTAAAAACTTCTTTTATTATAGCTTCCTGATATTTTACATGAGGCTGATTAGATATAAAAATAATACTGTGCACGTCATTTTTATGTTCTCTCAACCAATTACATAATTCTTGAATAGTTGTCTCTGTAGTTGGCCTTGGAAGATCTCTAGCAGGAGTATCTATAACTATAAGGTTTTCTTTTGGTAATTTACTACCAATAACTGAACCATGATAAGCTTCGAGCATTAATTGAGTTTCTGTTAATTGATCTATAGTCATATTATATTTGTTAGCTATTTTAGCTAATTCTTCTTCATTTCCATCAATCCCTTTTCCACCTATAGTAACCTTACGTTCCCCAGTTACTAATGCTAAAAATTTAATTTTTAATTGACTATTACATAATTCATCAAGATATCTAAACCTAGATACCATCGCAGTCATTCTAGCACCTAAAACTCCAGTTAAATCTGGATTTAAAAATGTTGGAGTTACTGAATTAGTAATATTTAAATTTTCAAGAGCCAACAAAATTTCGTCTTTATTATCTATCATCCAGGCTGTAGGTTGTACTTCCCATCTTTCTTGAGCGCCAGACCTAATGGTAAAATATTTTTGAGTCAATTCAACAAAATGTAAAACATCTTGAAATAATTGATCAGAATTGTCTCTTTTTGGAAAAATAGACATAAAAGTTTCGTTTGGTTTTATTATTCCTGCTTTTTTCATGATCAATTCTAGTGATTGTTTTTGTTGAGGTTCGTTAAAACCATAATAATCTAGAACATTCCACAAAGAGTGATCAAATTTAAAATCATATTTGCGGCTATGGCATATGGCAGCTGCTGTTAAACAAGTAACACCTACAATACCAAAAACAAATGTTTTTTTATTTTGGTTGATTATATTTTTAAATCTAAATAATACTGCCATATAAAGACTCTTATAATATACAAACATGATTTTGTCACAGATCTTTTAATCATGATAACATAATGTTTGGTTTTTAAAACTACTTTTATCATGTTTTGATGCTTTAGATGGTATCTGGCTTATGCTAAAAAAGTTCCAAGCTCGAATGTATTTTTAGAAAGATAATATCTAAGTGGTATATCAGGGCTGTCCAATGATTAGTTAGAAATAGTAAATGTAATTCTTTTGGCTGATTACATTTCAGCATCCACCCGGTCGCCTGCGGCGACCACCCTCCTTCGAAGTCGAAGGAGGGTTTCGATTGCTAAATCTTAATGTACGTATACCTATATTAGAAAGATAATTATCTCTATTTAAATCTTTATCTTGCATGTCACAACTTAAATGGTATTCCCCAAAACATTTTTCGTAACTAGTGGAGTCATTACGTCATTGTCTTGTAATTGGTTTTAATGATATTTTTTCTATCGAAACCCTCCTTCGACTTCGAAGGAGGGTGGTCGCCGCAGGCGACCGGGTGGATGCTGAAATGTAATCAGCCATTCGTAATTATTGGATTATCTTCTATAAATATATCCTCCACGCTCTTATTTAACCATATATTAATAAACCGCTTAAGTGGTTCCGGTTTAAGATCAATGTAAAAAAGATCTTTAATTGGAACCCACATTAAATTAATATGATCTTCTAGTGTGAAGATGGTTATTTGTTGTTCAATTTCTTTAGCTGTAGCTTCAAAGAAAAAATTATATTCTCGATTATGGCAATGCATTTTGGTTATTTCATTTGGTTGAAATGAGTACTCAATACACCCTAAAAATCTTTTAATTGTAAAATTAAACCCAGTTTCTTCTAAGAGTTCCCTATATAATGCTTCTCTAGCAGTTTCTATTGGTTCAACATGTCCACCCGGGGTGAAATAAAAATCAGAGAATAAACCAACAGGTTTACAAAGTAAGATACGATCTTTATGGATTACGATTGCTCTGGATAAAACATGTATAATTTCAGGCAAGTTCATAAAATTTTTTATTTCCTTGTTATAAAATTAGATGTTCTAATTATTTCTAAATAATATGCATAAGTATTCAGACCGGATACCGAACGAATTACTTGCCATGCCTCTATCAATTCTTTCCTAGTTTTGCCTTTTTCTTTAGCGTAAAAATCTCGTTGAAATTGATTAAATTCAAATTGTTGATCAATAGTGCTTTTATAAGAAGGATTTTTCCTTTGTTCCTCTGCTTTAATCCATCCTTTAACAAGATCACCATAGGTTAAATTACTATCTTCATTAGAAATTTTTGCAAATTGCCGCAAATATGAATTAAACCTAAAATGCTTACCAATTTTTTTTTCAAAAAAAGTTCTTGTTTTAGCATCATTTTTATAATTAATAACGGGAGTTTCTTGGGTTATTTCATTTTCACTATCCAAACCGCCGATCCGCTTTACTTTGGTTGGAGCAATCTTTTGGCCAGTTTGTAAAAAACATTCAATTCTATTCACTAAATCAGGTTTTCCACCCAAGATAGACAATCCATTAGCACTACAAAAAGATACCAGCTCTTTCTTATCCCAATAGTAATTTTTAAATGACTCAGGATCTAGTAAAGCAGTTAAACTAGGTCTTTTGGTGGTTATATTATTCATTGCTACAAGCTCTAGATGCTTACTTTTTTAATCCTACTGTTGGTAATTCACCATTAGCATTGTTACTAACCGAACGTAATGTATCGTAGCTCTTATTTAGATTTAGTAGCAAATTAAATAGCAACATCTTCTTCTTCGTCGGTAGCTTTATCTATTTTTTTATGTCTAGGTTTTTTTTCTTTTTTCTTATTAAGATCTTGGGTACTATCAAAATTATTATTATCATCTTTGACAATATCATTCCAGCCTTCTGGTATTCGTGGCTCACGTCCAGCCATAATATCTGCTACTTGCTCGGTATCCAAAGTTTCATATTTTAATAAAGCATTGGCCATATTATGTAACTTATCTTTATTAGCCTCTAAAATCCTTTGCGCATTAGCGTAACCACGATCAATAATTTTACGAACTTCTTCATCAATAACTTGTGCAGTACTTTCTGAAATATCTTTATGTTTAGCAATACTATGTCCTAAAAATACTTCTCCATCTTCATCACCGTAAGTTAATGGCCCTAATTTTTCTGATAATCCCCATTTAGTAACCATATTACGACAAATTTCAGTAGCTCTTTTAATATCATTAGATGCCCCAGTTGTCACCTGATCGTTACCAAAAATTAATTCTTCAGCAACTCTTCCACCAAATGCAGTCGCAACTTTACCTTCTAATTGTTGTCTTGTTGCACTATAAGAATCTGCCTCTGGTAAAAAGAAAGTAACTCCTAATGCACGGCCTCTTGGAATAATTGTTACTTTATAAACAGGATCCTCACCAGGCATATTCAAACCAACGATAGCATGACCAGATTCATGATATGCTGTTAAACTGCGTTCTTTTTCGCTCATGGCTAATGATCGACGTTCAACTCCCATAATAATTTTATCTTTAGCTTTTTCTAAATCATCCATAGAAACAAAAGTTTTATTAGATCTAGCTGCAAATAATGCTGCTTCATTAACTAAATTAGCTAAATCTGCACCAGAAAACCCGGGAGTTCCTCTTGCTATAGTTTTTGGATTTATAGTTTGTTGGCCACTTGCATCTTTATCTATCGGAACCTTACGCAAATGAACTTTTAATATTTGTTCACGACCGCGAATATCTGGCAAATTAACAACTACCTGCCTATCAAATCTACCTGGACGCAACAATGCTGGATCTAATACATCTGGTCTATTTGTAGCGGCTATAACTATTACTCCATCATTGGCATCAAATCCATCCATCTCTACTAATAATTGATTAAGAGTTTGTTCACGTTCATCATGTCCACCACCTAAACCAGCACCTCTATGTCTTCCTACCGCATCAATTTCGTCAATAAAAATTATACATGGTGCATATTTTTTAGCTTGTTCAAACATATCTCTAACGCGTGATGCTCCAACCCCTACAAACATTTCTACAAAATCAGAACCAGAAATCGTGAAAAATGGTACTTTCGCTTCACCAGCTATAGCTTTGGCTAATAAAGTTTTACCTGTCCCTGGTTGCCCAATCATTAACACTCCTCTTGGGATCCTACCACCTAATTTATAAAATTTATTAGGATCTTTTAAAAATTCTACTAGTTCAGAAACCTCGTCTTTTGCTTCTTCAACACCAGCTACATCTGCAAAAGTAACCTTAACTTGATCTTCACCCATTAATTTAGCTCTACTACGTCCAAAAGACATGGCACTACGACCACCGCCACCTTGCATTTGACGCATAAAGAAGATCCATACTCCAATAAATAAAATTACTGGAAACCAACTAATAAATATATGAAGTAGCATACTTTGTTGTTCAGGTGGTCTTGCTCGAACTGTTATATCGTATTTAGTAATCCATTCATTTAATAATGATAACTCTGGTTTTGCAGGAATATCTGTAGAAAATGATTCACCACTGTTAGTAATACCATCTATGGTTTGTGCATCTATAGTAATTTGTTTCACTTCTTTACTATGAATTTTTTCAACAAGCTGTGAATAAGCTAATTTAGTCGGTTGAGCATATTTAGGACCAAAATTACTAAATACTGCCATAAGAACTAAAGCAATCACCAACCATAACACTAAATTTTTTACCATATCGCTCATAATAAACCTTTATTTATAATAACTTTATAACCTTTTGCTAAAACATAAACTTCTCTAGATTCTATCCTAGAAGACTTAGGTTTAGAAATTATAACTTTAGCAAAATATTGTCTTAACATAACTAAGTACTTATCGAAACCTTCTCCGTGAAACAACTTTATTAATAAACAACCATCCTTTTTTAACAAACGTTGTACTAAATCCATAGCTACAGAACACAAATACATGGCTTTAGGAATATCTACTGCCCATATACCACTTAAATTAGGGGCCATATCCGACAAAATAACATCTACTTTATTTGCCATCTTATCCCGATCTACCTCAATCAAGTTACATATTTGTTCAAATACTTCTTTCGTTGTAAGATCCCCATGAATGATATCGACATTTTTAATTGATTCTATAGGTAAAATATCTACTGCAATTAATTTTCCTGGCACCTTGGCACTAGAAGGTGCTATTAAGTCAATAGCCACTTGCGACCAACTACCTGGAGCTGCTCCTAAATCTATAACAGTCATACCTGATTTTAATAAAGAATACTTATCTTGCAATTCTAATAGTTTATAAGCTGCCCTAGAACGATAGCCATCTTTCTTGGATTTTTGAACAAATACGTCCTTATGTTGTCTGTCTAACCAAATTCTGCTGCTTTTTTTGTGCGATTTACTCAAACTTAACCCAAATATACCAATTCTAAATATACTCTACTTTTTCTATTTCATAACGCACTATACCAGAAGGAGTTTTTACATCAACGACATCTCCCTCATATTTACCTATTAATGCTCTTGCAACTGGTGAACCAACAGAAACTTTTTGGTTTTTTAAATCAGCTTCTTCATCACCAACAATTTGATAAACCACTTTTTTTTTATTTTTTTTGGGATCATCAATTATCAATAAAGTAACAGTGGTACCAAAAATTATTTTACCATCATTTTCTATCTTACTGACATCTATAACCTGACAATGAGATAGTTTATGCTCAAGCTCAATAATTCTACCCTCAATAAAAGCTTGTTGTTCTCTAGCTGCATGATAATCAGCATTTTCTTTTAAATCACCATTAGAACGTGCTTCAGCTATTGCTTGTATAACTTTATAACGGTCCACTGTTTTTAACTGATTTAACTCGGCTTTAAGTCTTTCTGCTCCATTAATTGTCATGGGAATCGTTTGTATAATAGCCATAATTA
>CAIJNR010000061.1 GCA_903822055.1 uncultured Francisellaceae bacterium
AACAGTTAAAGGTAGGCTTTCTAGATGGATTAATACCGTTGGTATCATGTATTCCGGCAATTTGCTTTGTAAGTACTCTTGGATAACATCAGCATTAAGCTTAGCGTCAGCTACGTAATAACCAACTAAATATTTATTAGCATTATTGCCTTCTTTAGCTAAAACGACACTTTGTTTAATCCCATCATATGAGGATAATGTGGTCTCTATTTCGCCAAGCTCAATACGGTAACCTCTGAGCTTAACTTGGTTATCTGTACGTCCTAAAAATTCAATGTTACCATCAGAAAAGTAACGAACTAAATCTCCAGTTTTATACAATTGCTTGTTTCTATCTAATAGTTGATCATTTGTATCACGAAATGGATTTTCCATGAAACATTGCATATCTTCTTGATTTGCATTCAGATACCCCTTAGCTAAACATTCTCCACTTATATAAAGAGTGCCTGCCACTCCTATAGGGCATTGTTTTAAGTGTTTATCAAGAATATAGTATTTAACATTTTGTATAGGTTTTCCATATGGAATGCTAATCCTGTTCTTATCGGCTGATAGAATAGGATAGTAATTAGACCATACAGTGGCTTCAGTAGCTCCACCCAAACTTATTATCTGTGTCCAAGGAAATATTAATTTAAGACGATTTGGTAACGATACTGGGATCCAATCTCCGCTTAAAAAAATTAAACGTATATTTTCGTTTTTTTTAATTAGTGTACCGTTTTCAGGAATGATTTGCATGAATTGATCAATAACAGAAGGAGCTGAGTTCCAAAAAGTAATAGATTCTTTATATAAAACTTGTAATAATTTTTCTGGATTATTTAATTCCTCTTTCGATGCTATCCTAATGGAGCCACCAGCAGCTAACATTCCAAAAATATCATAAACTGACAAATCAAAACATAACGAAGTAACAAATAAAATTTTATCTTTGATCCCGATATTAAAAATTCTATTAACCCAATTAATTAAATTAATTACTGGTCGATGTTGAACAACCACTCCTTTTGGTACTCCAGTTGAACCTGATGTATGAATTATATAAGCAGTGTTATTTGCTGTAACATCTGATATAACATTATTTCCAGGATATTTATTAATATGCTCCAAGGTTGCCAAGTACTTTTTGCGGGATGCTAACCCTTCAATTGGAAACCTTTCTTGCAATAGGACTTTTTTAATAAAAACATCGTATCTATAATATAGCTCATTGTTAAAATCTTCTTGTCGTTTAATAATAGTGATATCTTTAATTTGAGGGTACTCAAAACGAAGATCCTGGAAATAATCTTCATTAAAATATAATTCTCTATCTAAAAATTTTTTAGTCTTAATTTCAGCATTTTTAACGTTATCGTTATTAAATTGTTTAAGCGAGTTATGAAATTCATCTTGGCATCGTATATTCATAACATCTACTACTAGCATTGAACCGCCGGGTTTTAATAAATTTAATACTTTTTCTAAAATTTTTTCTACATGTTGATAAGTAGGATAAAACTGAATTGTACTAGCAAGAATAATTAAGTCAAAAGGTTTCTCCTTTATCTTGTCTATTTCATGTGCAAAACATGAAATTAATTTAATATTTTTCAGACTGTTTTTAGCAATGTACCGTAAATTTTTTTGTTGAGTAGATTTTGATGGATCAACACCTAAATAGTACTGCACCTTTCTGGCTAAAGAAAACATAATAAAACCTGCCCCACAACCAACCTCCAATACCCTTGCACTTTTATTTACATAGGGTAGTGTCATATTAATAACATGATTCTTGTATCTATCCACCTCTTCTCGTAAAAATTGATTACCAGCATAACTTCTAATAAAGCCGCTAGTTGTTACATGATTATAGGCATTTTTAGCCACATAACCCCATTCTGTTTTAATAGCACTCCAATCAGCTTTCTCTTGTTTAGGTTTGAGTTTTATAGTATCTAAACAAATAACATACTTAAGTGTTTCTAGCATCCATTGTAATGATTGGACCCATTTTAATTGGACATAATTTGTTAAAATGTAGCCAATTTTTAGTGATAAAATAATATGTTTTTTACGTTCTAATGGCCATTTCGTATCTAAAGGCACATAGGTTCCACCTGCCTTTAATATACCAATAACTCCTATTACTACACTTAATGAACGATCACAGACAATGGCTAACAAAGTATCTGGAACAACCCCAATTTCTTTTAGATAATTGGCTAATTGATTGGCTTTGGCGTTTAGCGTTTGGTAGCTAAGATTAATGTTCTCATATACCAAAGCTATGCTGTCCGGAGTGCGTTCTACTTGCTCCTCAAATAATTGATGGATAGTTTTATTGTAAGGATAAGCACGCTCTGTTTGGTTCCAGCTGTTAAGTAATTGTTGTTGAGATGTGGTTAGATAGTTTAAATCATGAATTTTATAGGCTTTTGGTAATTGTTTTAATATTTCAATATAAGTTTCAATAAAACTTTTAATGGTCGTTTTTTTGTATAGACTTACAGCATAATTAAAACTACCTTTTAAGCATGGCTCACTATCATCAATGAATGTACTAATGTCAAATTTAGCTACAGCATATAAATTTGTTCTAGAATTATAAAATTGTAATTGTTTATTTAAATAAGTAGTTGTAAAATTACCTATTCCAAACATAACTTGGAATATCGGGTGTCTGCTGGTATCTTTAGGTACTTTTAACTCTCCTACTAGTTTTTCAAAAGGCAAGTCTTGGTGTGATTGGGCAGTTATTATTTCTTGCCCAGCTTTCTCTATAAATTCTTGTATTGAATTATTGGAATTAATTGTTGTTCTGAGTGCTAAAGTATTTACAAAAAATCCAATTAATCCTTCTATTTGACTATAATGTCGATTAGCTATTGGGGTCCCTATAACTAAATCATCTTGGTTACTATAACATCTAAGCAGTAAATAATAACCGCTTAGTAGCACTGTATATAAGCTAACATTTAATTTTTTAGATAACTCTCTTAAAGAAGTGGAGCTTGTTTCGTCTAGCTTAAAATATAAATCCGCACCAGTATAATCTAAATGCAATGGTCTTGGATAGTCAGTTATTATATTTAATGTTTCATATCCATTTAATTTATGTTGCCAATAAGACAGCTGCTTTTCTAGTATATTTCCTTTTAAGTAATTTCTTTGCCATAATGCAAAATCTTTATATTGAATACTTAAAGTAGTTAAATTTAATGACGTATTGTTAACATGATAGTTTAAATAACTGTTTAGCTCTTTAAAAAATATTTCTGTAGACCACCCATCAAAAGCAATATGATGAATAACTATACTTAAGTAATATTCATCACCTAATTTATAAAATACTACTTTAATAGGATATTCTATGCTTAAATCATAAATATGGTTAACAGCGAGTTTTAATTGTTCTTCTAGCTCTAGTTGATTATTTACAATTATTTCAGTAAATGTTAACGGAGAGTCTAATATTAGTTGATAAGCATTTCCTTCGCTATCTTCTTTAATTACAGTTCTTAATATTTCATGTCGATTAACTATGTTTTGTAAACTCGTTTTTAATTGTTCTATAATCGTATTGTTATTTAATTTAAGTATTATCGGAATATTATAAGCATTAGTTCCTTCTTCATATTTATTTATAAACCATAACCTTTCTTGAGCAAAAGATAGGTTTTGTTCTTTTGGTGTAACAACATTAAAAGGTTCTATTATTATATTTTCTTCGATATTATGCTTTATATGGTTAGTTAATCTTTCTATATTGTTCTGTTTAAAAACAGCTGACACCCTAACATTGCTGCCAATGACTCTGTTAATTTGATTCAACAATTTTATAGCCAATATGCTGTTTCCGCCTAATCCAAAAAAATTGTCGTTAATGCC
>CAIJNR010000062.1 GCA_903822055.1 uncultured Francisellaceae bacterium
GTGAGGGTATCAACTCTTATCTCAAACTAGAGATTGTTAATAGCTAAAAATTTTCTGATTATACCCTAAAAATTCAAAAATTCAATATTAAACGTTTATCGACGCTAAGTCTATCTGTAAACCAGGGCCCATCGTAGTAGAAATAGTTAATTTTTTCATGTAAACACCTTTAGAGGTGCTTGGCTTAACACGCTTAACTTCACTAAGTAATGTCTCTAAGTTTTGCTTTAAAGCATCTGCTGTAAAATCAATTTTACCAATTAAACAATGTATAATACCAGTTTTATCTGTTTTATACATAACCTGACCACCTTTAGCATTTCTTACAGCTTTTGCTACATCTGGTGCTACTGTTCCAACTTTTGGATTAGGCATTAAACCACGAGGACCTAACACTGGCCCTAATTTACCAACCACCCCCATAGCATCAGGAGTTGCGATCACCACATCAAAATTCATCTCTCCACTTTTTATGGATTCTGCTAAATCTTCCATACCAATCAAATCTGCACCAGCTTGCTTGGCTAACTCTACATTTACGCCCTGAGTAAATACCGCAACACGCACTTTTTTACCAGTACCATTAGGCAACACAATAGCCCCCCTTACTACCTGGGAAGAGTTACGTGGATCAACCCCAAGGTTAAGGCTAATATCAACACTTTCAGATGTTTTAAATTTTGCTAGAGGCAACCCAGACAATAAAGCTACTGCTTCATTAAAAGCATAAATTTTATTGGGTGTAATTTTTTCTAATATAGCTTTTCTTCTTTTTGATACTCGCGACATCTTAAATTCTCCAAAATATATTCATACTCCACCCCTCCCTACCTCACCCAATCCCTCTCCAGCTTTGCTGGAGAGGGTCCTTTGTTCCCTTCTCCACTCTCCTGTGGAGAAGGGTTAGGGATGAGGCGGGAGAGGGCTGGAGTGAGGCTATTCCTCGACAATAATTCCCATACTTTTAGCAGAACCAGCAATAGTACGCATTGCTGCTGCAATGTTGGCGGCTGTTAGATCTGAACTTTTCAATCTCGCTACTTCTTCTAACTGCTTTTTAGTAATTGTGCCTATTTTATTTTTATTAGGATCACTACTACCTTTGGTAATACCTATTGCTTTTTTAATTAAAACACTAACTGGCGGACCTTTAATTATAAATTTAAAGCTTTTATCACCATAAACAAAAATCTCTACCGATAACGGAGTACCTTTTTCTATATTTGGTAAGTTTTGAGTTTTTTCATTAAATTGTTTACAAAACTCCATGATATTAACACCGCGTTGACCTAAAGCAGGTCCAAGTGGTGGACTAGGATTTGCACTACCAGCTCCAACTTGTAACTTAACCCTAGATTCTACTGTTTTTTTACCACCTTTAACGATTGGTTTTTTAGCTGGCCCTGACATCTTTTTGTTAAACCTCTTTTTAAGCCCCAACACCTAACCTATAACAGGCTCAGCACGAGAATGTTTATTAAAACCCGCATTAACTTACCACAAATTAAATATAAATACAGCTTTATATTTAATTTTTTTCTACCTGACTAAAATCTAAATCTACAGGAGTTGAACGACTAAAAATCATAACTGCAACTCGCAATCTATTTTTGTCATAATTTACCTCTTCAACCACTCCATTAAATTCGGCAAATGGTCCATCTATTACTCTTATGACTTCCCCTGGTTCAAATAATATTTTTGGTTTTGGTTTATCAACACCTTCTTCAATCCTAGATAAAATTTTATTGGCTTCTCGATCCGAAATTGGCGCAGGACGATCTGAAGTTCCACCAACAAAACCAAGAACTTTAGGGATATTTCTAACTAAATGCCATAAGTTTTCATCCATATCCATTTGAACTAAAACGTACCCTGGGAAAAATTTACGTTCGGTTTTTCTTTTATGACCAGAACGCATTTCTACTATTTCTTCGGTCGGAACTAAAATATCCCCAAATCTATCTTCGTAAGAACCTGTTTTTATTTTTTCTTCTAAAGATTTTTTTACTTTTAATTCATCTCCAGAAGCTACTTGCAATACATACCAACGCTTTAATGCTTCTTGACTCATATTTATACGCTACCTCTTTGTAATAACCATGCAACCAATCGAATTAATACCGAATCTACTGTCCAAAGTATCAACCCCATAACGAACACCATCGCAACAACAGCTAAAGTAGTCTGCATAGTTTCTTTTTTATTTGGCCAAGTTACTTTTTTAAGTTCGTCTATAGCCTCTAACCAATATCTAGAAAACCGCACTCCTTGTGTAGTTTTTCTTAGTGACAAAAAAATTGCTGTCACCACTAACAGAACCGTTATTATAAATTGTAATAATATATAATTATAATGAATACATTGCTGATTAATTATTGAGAAACCGCCCAAAATTAAAGCTAATGCCCATAACATAATATTATTTTTTTTACTTTGTATCATATCCATTCACTTTTACTTCAACCTCCCCCTCTCCCATTTATGGGAGAGGGCTGGGGTGAGGTTTAATTCACACTGCTTTCTAAGCAGGCCAGGAGGGACTCGAACCCCCAACCTACGGCTTTGGAGACCGCTACTCTGCCAATTGAGCTACTGACCTAAATTTCAAAAATTGCCTCATCTAATCACCCACTTCTTGCCTACCTCTCTTCCACAAGTAGAGAGAGATAGTGAGAGTCTATTCTACCTTCTTTTAACAGCCCACAACCGGGATTGAACCGGTGACCTCTTCCTTACCAAGGAAGTGCTCTGCCCCTGAGCTATGTGGGCAAATCTTTTGGAGCGGGTGATGGGAATCGAACCCACGCTATCAGCTTGGAAGGCTGAAGTTCTACCA
>CAIJNR010000063.1 GCA_903822055.1 uncultured Francisellaceae bacterium
ACAATAAACAAATTTCTATTGCAAGAGCTGCCACAATCGCCAAGCTTTCTAAAGATCAACAACACAACTTTATTCAATTAAAAAAGGAGAAAAATTATGTCTAGGATCAGAACAGTAAAACCAGAGTTATTTAGACATGAAGGTTTATTTGAGGCAGAAATTGCTAATAAATTACCTTTAAGATTAGCTTTTATTGGTTTATTAACTTGTTGTGATAGAGAAGGCCGATTTAAATGGCGACCACAATGTTTAAAACTAGATATACTGCCTTATGATGATCTTGATATTGCAAAAATCTTGGATGCGCTAGCAAAGCTAGGCATCATCAAAAAATATGAACATCAAGGAAAGTGGTATGGATGTATCCCATCGTGGTCTCGCCATCAACAAATTAATCATCGAGAAATAGAAAGTAATATACCAGATCCATCAGAATCAACTCCAGTTACAACTAAAATGTCAGAAAACATTGAACCAACAAATGATTTTAGTGTGATTGATACATGCTCCACAGATGAAACACGCGTGCCAGAAGGATGTACTACACCTCAAACATCCTTGCTTGAACCGTCACCCTTGCCCGGGCATACCCGGGCATGCCCAGGTATGCCCGGGGGGAATATGGAATATGGAAGGGAAGGGGAAGGGAATATGAATGTTGTAGCGTCACTGACGCTACGTCACAATGTTGATCCGCCTTTTCAAAAAATTTTTAAGCATTGGAAAACAGTGATGAAGCATCCTGACGCTAAACTGGATAGCAAACGTAAAATGCTAATCGACAAAGCACTACATCTTGGTTATGACGTTGAACAACTTTGCAATGCCATTACTGGCTGTAGTCTAACTCCGCACAATATTGGCAATAACACTCAAGGACAACGCTACGATGGATTGCATATTATTTTACGAGATGCAGATCAAATTGATCGTTTTATTCATCACTGCCATCAACCACCGCAACCGATCCGTGATGTAGATAAACGCACTCAAGGCAACGCGCATGCTTTAGAGCGTTGGGTTAATAAAAAAATGCAAGAGGAGGCAAATAATGCAAAATCATGATTTAATTAAATTTACTACAATGCTAATTGGCATTGGTGAACTTTATGGCAGATCGATTTCAGAATTGTTAACAGATCTTTATTGGCAATCGCTAAAATGTTTTGAATTGCAGGATGTTAGGCGCGCTTTTGAATCACATATCCACAATCCTGATGGCGGTCAATATTTTCCAAAACCAGCAGATTTAGTCAGATTTATCGAGGGATCAGGCGAAACTAAAGCATTACAAGCCTGGGCTAAAGTTTCCAAGGCCATTGTCCATATTGGTGCGTACCAAAGCATTGTTTTTGATGATCCGCTTATTCATGCAGTACTGGAAGATATGGGTGGTTGGATCAAATTGTGCGCTACGCTAACAAAGGAGATGCCATTTCGTGCTAATGAATTTCAAAAACGCTATACGATATTTGTGGATAAACCACCAGAGCGTTATCCAAAATATTGTTGTGGCTTTATTGAATCTGTAAATGCTAAAAATGGCTATTCGATTAAGCCTAGGTTATTTGTAGGTGATTTAAAAAAAGCCAAGCAAGTTATGTTTAATGGCAGTGGTATACAGCTTTTGATACATTCTGAAAATGATGTAAAATAATATATTGTTTGAAAAATTAAAAATAGTAATTTTATGGTTATTTGTTATATGCTAAATTCTATAAAAATAAAATACTAAAGATAATTGTATTGCCGTCAAAGATGGCATTGTAGTATTAGAATATTACCACAAGCAATAGAAATATTTTATAATTAATGGAATTTTGTGCCTTAACCAAAATCTGAATTTGATACCACAAGGAAAGAAATCAGCATGGATTTATATTTTGAACATTTTGTAGCGTATTGCTGGCCAGGTAAATATAAAGTTGGCTAATATAATCACCATCCAGAGACGTTTAAAAGAAGCACGATTAATTGTTGGTATGTCTAAGAAAAAATTAGGCATGGCTGCCAACATAAATGATTTTTCAGCTAGTGCTACTATAAATCAGTATGAAAATGGAACGCTTATACCTGATTTTCTAACTTTAAAAAAAATTGCAAAGGTACTATCAGTTCCAGTTGCCTATTTCTATGCTGAAAATAATATGTTGGCTAAATTTTTATTTTTATATGGAAAAATTAATAAAAAGTCTAGAAAACAAATATTACAATTTTGTAAGAATTTAAGCTAAATAACTGTGCCACCTGGATGCACATAGCTAACACTGAGCCTACTAGAGGCTGATCTCTCGGTCACATTCATTTAGATTACTATTCTCTATGGCTAATTAGTTTTGTTCTGGACTTGTGGTGGACTTGCAGTAACGATATATTATTTAAAATTTTCAAAAAAACCAAAAAGCCCTGATTTTATTAGTGGGTGCTGAGTGGATCGAATCCCCAACCCTCGCCTTGTAAATCGTGTGCACACATCTTTTTGAGCCATATGCCATTCTTTAAAGAGAATTTTAAATTGCTCTAACCCTTCGTACATGGTAATCGGTCCTGCTGGCCTTTCACAAGCATACTCGTTCTAACCACCTAATCTAGCTATAATCCAGCTAGCCCAACTTAAAGTCTTTTTTTCATATGGGTTTTGTTGCTTTTTGGTTCTCCCATTAACATTTGATAACACTATTACAAGAAACATTAATTCTTCCTAAGAAAACACATCTGAAGCAGATCTGTGACTAGAACCATTTCTAGCTTTCACTAAACATAAAACATTAATCGCTGCGGCTATAGATAACACAAACAATTTAAATAGTGACGCTGGTTCTTCTATTTCGCTATTTTCGATTTTAAAACCTCTTTTTTTTAAAGTTCTAAATATTTGTTCAATATTCCATCTTTGCGAATACCAACCAATAATTTTTTTTGCATCATCAAAATTATTAATATCATGAGTTGTAATTAACCTCCAGAATATTGGGTCTTTTTTATCCTGTGGTGCGTTTATTTCATAAACTTCTATACAATTTAATTTTAAATTGTTGTTGATAATTGTAGATTTTATTTTTTTTCTAGAAGCTTGTATTTCTATTGATGAATATTTAATTTCTACTTTTGCTGTACGAGATTCTCTAACACCAGTTATTGATGGTAAAAATATTTCATAACTACCACAAGACAACACAGTATCCATATATTCTTTTAAGTAAGTATTATCTGACAATTTTCTATTAACGCTAGATCTTACTATTACATGCGTTTTTTTATCTGGAATTCTATCAAAAAATTCATAAATATCATTTTCTCTATCGCTTACTATAGTTAGCATTTTGGCATTAGTAATATTTGCTTTTGTTTTTTGTGCTATTTCTAACCATTTACATGATTCTTTTTCTTCTATTAATTTTTTGTCTTTATCAACATTATTTAATTCTTCATCTGTTCTAGTCCATATTTTAATACTACTTAAACCTAAAATATCGTTTATTATTGGCGTTAATAATAATTCCAGGATGAGCCATAAATCCTTTTATTTGTCTACCAGAAACTGGTACTGTTCTATTTTTACCAAAATTAACTTTTCTTTCAGATTGGGTGGAATAATTAACTTCTACTGTATCTTGAACACAAAGGACGTGCTCTTTATTAATCAATCGATGCAAACATGGAGAGCAAAGTCGGAGACGCAGCTCAAGTTTGCATCGTTTGAAGACGTGATTAATAAAAAGGCGACTAAATAGCCGCTCTGTATCACGTCGCGGTCATCGGCTTCCCAGCCTGTACCGCGAATAAATAATATAATGGATATTAAATATTTTTAAGTTCTTTTTAAGAGGCTGTAGTTTTTTATTTAGAATTAGTATTTTGAAAAATTTTACTTGACAATGCACATAGCGGAATAGCTGCATGTTTTTTAAAAAATTGTGTATAAAGATATGCCATGTACGGCAGATCGCGAAAAGATGCCACATAAGACGCGTAAGTGGCGCGTGAGTATGGGTATAGTTGATTTAAAACTACTTACGCTAAAATTAGGTGCTTTGACTGTAATTTATAGAATTATTTATCATTTTACAAAAATTTATTATTTAACTATTGTAAATAAAATTAAAAAATGTAGTATTATATTTTATATGCTAATTAATTTAGCAAGTGCGATGGGTGTTATGAAATTTATCATAAATAAGGCAGAATAAAAAAAGTTTTTACTAAACAGTATAGTTCAAACGGTGATATATTATTAATTTTGGCTTTAAAAAAAACAGAATCAAATACTTCTTTATCACAAGAGAGAATAGAAAAATTTTTCGCTTCAACTTAGAACAAGCCAATAAACAGGAAGAAACATTAAACAGGATTTTAGAGAAAATACCTTCTTTAAAGAATAAGTTGTTAATGGGGTGATATGATACGGAGTATGTAACAAATTTGTGTTCTAAACCTTTAATTTTTTGCTGTTAAAATTAAACTAATAGGAATGGCTTATAACAATTTTAAATAACTTCAATAAATATTGTAAACTAATATTATAAGGAATTAAATCTGAATAAGCCAATAACATTTATATTAAATATTAGTAAATTGTTGAGATTAAGGATAGAGTCATGATCCCTAACAATGAACCATTTTTTTCAGAGAAAGAAATAATATTACCTAATGGAGATGTTTTTATTCGCACAGAAATATGTCTAGATGGAAATTGTGGCTATACTGCTTTTGGAATTACTAGAAATAATGCCTATGAATTAATTACTAAAAACATAACAATGGTACACAAGCTATTAAAACCCGCCATAGAAGAAGCACTTTTAACTGTTCCTTTTATTGAATTTGTTAAAAGAAAAAAATTATCTCTAGATTTAGTTCAGACTTTCGATGAATACAAAGAGAATAATGATTCTGACCCAGTTATAGCCTTTGTTAATGATTTAGTAATAGCGCAAGCATATTTAGATTATGATATACGAGAAAAACACATAGATGGTGGCTGGGCACATCCTTGCGTTTTGCAAGCTTTAGCTGAGATACTAGGGATCAGTTTATTGCTTTACCAACTACAAAATAGTAAAATCATTCCTTATCCTCAATATCACGAATACGCATCAACAGGAATGAAAGAGAATGATGAACCTACTAGATTGTTATTTGTTAAGTTAAATCATTTTGAACGATTGGAACCAAGACTAAACCATAACGAAGATTTTTTATCAGCAATCCAAAAAAGGTTATCATATAATTTTTTGGATGTTTCTTTTTTAAAGAAAGAATTAATATTCTATTGGTTTCATATATGTGAAATTGTTCCTAGTGAGTTACCTTTTTCGGAAATTGTTTCACAGCTAGAATTAACACCAATACCAAATGACCAGCATTTTCAAGCGCAAAACGGAATGAGAAAAAAACTTACAGACTATTTAAGGGTAATTTTAAGGTTTATTTTAGATCCTCGCTATTACGATCCAAATTGCCTATATACCCATAGTTTTGCAATTATAGAACAAAAAACTTGCGAACATATCATACAAAAATTGTGCATTGTATTGGCTGATAGTTGGTTTTTAAATAAATACCCAAATAAAAATGTGCTACTTGAGCATAAAGAACTGTTTGTACTTTTTGTTTTTAATGCGATTTTTAGAGATATCGAAAATGCTTATAAAGATAGTTGTTATATGTATAACAACGTTTACGAGTGGTTGCTTCACACTGTTTGTAAGTATACTAATACCAATGACATTATGTGTTATGTTGCTTCACAAATTAATGCTACACAAATTATATTAAATACTTTTAGGCTTTCTTATGGCCATAGAAATCCAGCACCAATAAATTGGATTGTTAATTTGCCAGATGTTGCTACTGAAAGCACAATGGAGGTTAGATCTATTCAGCAAAGTTCTTTTGAAACTACAAGTAATTCACATGAAGAAACCAATATTGAACCTTGTATTTCGTCTGAGCATTTCTTAAACAGAGTAGATTCTTCAGAAGAAAATTCTTACTATCCTGAAAATGAAGTTCAACTTTCTTGCGAAAATTCAGAGCCAAAACATATTCTTGTATCAGGAAAAGAACTTTCTATAGGTAATCAAGATCATTTAAATGGATCTATCCAAACTGATATATATTTAGAAGAGCAAGTACAATCGTTAAATAGTTTTAATGTTAAAGATGAAAGATTAGATCAAAATAGCGTAACACTTAACGATAGCTTGCTAAATTTAAACAATCAAGAATCATTTAAAGAAGCATGTCATAACGATGAATTCATGGACATATCACCCAGTAAGATCAGAAATAATGAGAATGGAGATTTTATAGAACAAACCTTAAGATTAATGCAACGTTCTTTACAACCAGCACCACTTGCCCAGAGCTTTGCTATAGATCAACGAGATTTATACTTTGAGCAATTTAAGCCCTATATTTTTGGAGAAATTAGGGAAAGCATCATGAACAGGGTTGGTGTAATTGAACGGAGTGATGATAAAAAAAACAAAGAGATGACTTTTTCTTGCAAAGTAACAAAAGTTCAAATATTTAAAAAGCAAAGCTTTTCATGTGTTTGTACGGCTGAACACCTTCCAGATTTAGATCATGATTTTATGAAGGAATTATTGCTTGTAAAGGTTGATCTTCCTGATGAGGTTGGCTTAAATAAGGTTTTGTCAGTAGCTACTAAACTAGCTGGTTTATGTAGTAATGATGATGATTATATGTATGATAATGAGACAGTTAAAGTTAAAATATTAACGCTAAGATTTGAATTTAATACAATGTTAATTAACTTCTTTAAAGTTGGATGCGAAATAAATTACTATTGGTTAGTAGGGTTGATCAATTATTCTAGAATGTATGAGGCATGTCATGCAAAGTACATCCCTCCTTTTGGGGATCAATTCATATGTGCAAAACTACCATTATGGCCATCACCAACAACAGGTAGCTTTGACATTAATAGTAGGTTAAATCATCGTCAGCAAGAAATAGTTGATCAGCTTTTACAAGTTTCTGAAACAGAAAATGGTTTATACTTACTACAAGGACCGCCAGGAACTGGAAAAACAACGACTATAATTAGTTTGTTAAAACGGTTAGCAGCAAAAGAATTAAATAAGAAAACCCCAGGACGTATTTTGGTTTGTGCACCGTCAAATAAAGCCACAAGAGTGATTTTGAGTAAAGCTATTACAGAACTGGATGGAATTGCTCACTTAGCTTTGGTTGGAGTATCGAAAGAGTTACCAGAAGAACTGAAAAGTGTTTTTGTAGATGGATACCCAAAATATTTATGCGAACCATGGATCCAGTTATTGAAAAGTAACTTTAAAGAGAACCCCTCTAAGAGTGTTGAGCAATACGCTAACAATTTATCTGAACAATTAGATCTTCTAGAACAGCAAATACAGCAGAATAGCTCTTTGTGTGACGAAAACTTAAAAACCGAATTTTGTAAGTATAAATCAGAAATAAGATACAGATTGGATAATATCCAAAATAATCAAATAGAACAAGATTCAAGAGAAGAGATTCAACTGCGATCTACTAATGAAAATGGTTTAGGAACACCAGTAATCTCTCCAGGCTATAAATGGAATGAACCAAATAAATCGGTTAGACTCTTTACGCCTAATGCTATTTCTGGTGATGACGGGGCGTGTGCATTATCTACCATATACGCTATTATTGGTACAAAAGAAGTCGGTTGTCAGGCAAGAAAAAAAGCAGTACAACAATTAAGAGACCACATACACGAAAAAGAAGTGAGAGATCTCATAAGGTCAGAGATTAAAGGAGAATTATTTTCAGATCGGGAGTTACTTAATTCACCAGATGTAAACTTTATAACTGAACATGATAAAGAAATAATAGAAAAGGTTAAAAATGCTAGAAATTGTTTTGCTACTAAAGGAGAGGAACTAAAGAAAGAAATTTTTGGTGAAGGTACTGTCCCTGAATATAACGGTCAAGAGTCTTATAGTCAACTATTTATGAAGGAAGGATATGATTATGGAGTATCCTTGATTGATAAAAGGATCCTGTCCATGTTAGCAGAAGATGTGAAAAAGGTTACTATGGAATTAGATCAATTAGTGGATAGCAAAGTTTCAATTTATGTAGATCTTCTTGTTTCTAAACCTGGTTTTTGGCTTGGAGTGGCTGATAAATCTCCTGGAGTTATGGGGGCTGTAGCTCAAATTAATGAGATCAATTTTAGGATATTTTCTAAAATTAGTGCTAATAGTGATGAAATTGATGTTATTTGCAGGCATGAAAGTTTACCTGGCAAAGATTTTCACGATATTTATTTGAATACTAATGTTGATAGCAATGGAGTTCAAAGATCTAGTTGGCATTTTGAATTATTACAAGACACTTACCTTAATACACAATCCTCGATAGTAACTGAAAATAATATAAGAGAAGTTCAAAGCTTTAGTGCTGAAAACGAAAAAGATAAACAGCTATTGATAAAAAAAAACATAAAGAATTTAATCAAATTCATATTACATTCATCAAGTGTTCTCCAAAAAGCGTTGTTACAACGAGCCTTATTGATTTTTTCTACATTGAGTGTATCTGGTCGAAAAGATTTAAAAAAAAATATTGGTAGCGTGGGTTATGATTATAGATGAGGCAACACAAGCATTAGAACCAGAGGCTTTAATTCCAATGAAGTTTTCTCCTAAAATATGTATCCAAGTTGGTGATACAAAACAGCTTGGACCAACTGTTATTTCTAAAGAAATTCTATCAAATAAAATGTATAACTTTGGGCATTCTATGATGTATAGGTTGATTGAGGTTTGTGATCAGCAATATAAAATCTTGAATTTGCAATACCGTATGCATCGTGATATTTGTTCATGGCCTTCTCGTCAATATTATAATAATATATTAGAGACAGCTTCTGCGCTTGAAAGTCGTCAACCCATATTAAAAGCTCATGTTTATAGTAAATTAAAAAAACCATTAGTCTTTTTTGATGTGAAGGGTGTTGAGGAAAAGTCTCCGCATACCAAAAGCACAGCCAATCAAGAAGAAGCTAATGTTATTTCTACAATTGTTAATTATTTGTTGCAAAATGGCATTAATAAAGAGCAAATTGGGGTTATAACTTTTTACAAAGATCAGGTGGTATCACTTAAACGATCATTTAACTATCAACTTTACCAAATAATAAATACTGTGGACTCCTTTCAAGGCGATGAAAGAGATATAATCCTTATTTCTGCTGTGCGCACATGTAGCAGTGTTGGATTTCTTGAAGACGCAAAACGAATTAACGTAGCTATTACCAGGGCTAAGCATCATTTATTTATTTTTGGAAACCTTGGAAAACTAGAACAATCAAAGGATAATGATTTTCCTGATTTAATTAAACATTGTAGATCGGCTAAATCTATCGAAGGCTTGAATAAAAAAGATTTACTATATCTATCTCAAGCATCACGGCAAACAAATAATCCACTGTCTTCCTATATAAAGATAAAGAAAAAAAACTTGATACCATCTTTTACAGCTAGCGACAAGGCTGATATTGTTAACGCCCATCCTAAGAAAAGTAATCGTTCACACCCACCCCTTTTATAAATTTTACTTGTATAGAGAATGCGCACAAAATATCTTCAGTATTGCCAATCCTACAAACCCTACAATACCGATATGATAATCAACGGGTGGAGGAGTTTTCTACACAAGTTACAATACGATTAAAAATATCTTATTATTAATTATTACCCTACTCATTATTTTCTTATATTAGATTCAGGTAATGCACTAAACTATTGATCTTGGTATAAATTAAATACAATATCTTGAGCTTTAGATCGAGCTTCTTCAATGATCGTTTCAGCATCGCTAACGGTTTTATTAATTAGTCCTTCCAGTAATTTACAAGCAATAATTTGATGCTCAATACCAATCTTTTGTGCGGTAGATAATTATGGTTCTATAACTAAATTGTTTTGGATAAAAGCACCTTCAACTAATTTTCTAATTAATGGTATAATACGTAACTGTAATCTAGTAGCTTCATTACTAACCATATAAATAATATTTGTTCTAAACTAATACAAAATCGTTGTTCCTTACTATGCTGTAAATTTAACTGAATTACTTAACGACCCACTAGCTGAAGCTAGTGGGTTAGAATTTTCGGCTGAAAACCGAGCAGAATTTATTCTAAAGAAATATTATTAACATTTTCGCCTTGATGAGCGTCAATATGACTTCTATGTATGCATTAATCATATCATCTGTAACATTACCGCTAGTTGAACTAAAGTATCCTCTTCTCCAAAAATGCCGTCCTCAATAGCGTTTCTTGATCTCTGGAAATTCTTGTTGGATCTTCCTAGAAGATCTTCCTTTAGCTTTTTGTACAAATTCACTTACTGTAATATTCGGTGGAATTGATACAAATACATGGATATGGTCACTAGATAATACGCCTTTAATAATTTTATTATGCATCTCATCTGCTACCTGAGCAATAATTTCTCGTGCACGTAAGCGTAATGCACCTTGTAAAACTTTATAACATATTTTGTAATCCAAACTATGCGGTAGTTATGGTGATATACTGTATGTTGAACATGTGTATAATTTGTTGTCATCCTAATAATATATCTGAAGATTTACCCATTTAGAAGATTGGGGGTTTCAACCAATTAGAGGACTATGAAAATGGAAAGCTTATACCAGATTTTATAACTTTAAAAAAAATTGCAAAGATATTATCAGTTCCAGTTGCCTACTTCTATGCTGAAAATAATATGTTGGCTAAGTTTTTATTTTTATATGAAAAAATTAATAAAAAGTCTAGAAAACAAATATTACAATTTTGCAAAAATTTAAACTAAGTAACTGTACCACCACTTGGGCGTACAACATAGTTAACCATTAACCTACTGGAGACTGACCTCTAGATCACATTCATTTAGATTATTTAAGATCTCCAGCTCAATGCCTAATTAGTTTTGTTCTGGACTTGTGGTGGACTTGCAGTAATAATATATTATTTAAAATTTCCCAAAAAAACAAAAAATCCTGATTTTATCGGTGGCTATGAGTGGACTCGAACCACCGACCTCGGCATTATGAGTGCCACGCTCTAACCAGCTGAGCTACATAGCCTTGGAC
>CAIJNR010000064.1 GCA_903822055.1 uncultured Francisellaceae bacterium
AATCTAGCAAAAGTTCCTAAATTTTTAATATGACGCTGTAATCCTGTTAAATAAAAATATTTTAAGAATTGCTCTGTAGATAAATTAAACAAGGCTTTATGTTTTATTAAATGCGCATGATAATTAAGCAAAATTTTTTCGGTTAAATCTTCTGGCCAAATTAGATAAGCATCTTGTAATAATGAGGCAATGTCATAAGTTATCGGTCCAAGCATTGCATCTTGAAAATCTAAAATTCCCATTACATTTGAATCTGTATTTAAATGTAATGTTTCTAAAATTAAATTCTTGGAATGATAATCTACATGTACAAATACTTGTGGTTGAGAAGAGAACACTTTAACAAAATAATTTTCTAAATTGTTCAATAAATTATTTATATTAAACATGTTAGGTAAATTTAGATGAGTTTTTAGGTACCATGTTTTAAACAGCAACAAGTTTTTTTTAATATACCTGCGATCCATAGCTGGTAAATTAATATTTTTAGCAGCTATTTGGACGTCAGCTAATGCTTTCCAAGCTATTTTATACATTGATTCAGCTGTATTTAAATTTAAATGTTTAAATAATAAATTTTCTCCTAAATAACTTAGTAATAAATAACCAACATGAGTAGTTGATTTTATGGCAAATATTTTTGGAACATTAATTGATAAATTCAATTCTGACAAAATATTTGCAATATTTATAAAATTTTTCATACTATTGTCGATTGGAGTCTGCATTATTATGAATTGTGGTTGAGGAGGATTATTTTTAGTGTTTGGAATTAATAAGTAATACTTCCTTAAACTAGCGTCACCAACTATAGGTTGAATAGAAAAATCTGATGTTAAGCCAATATCTAAACTTATAGATTGTATCCAATCATTTAGTATTGACAGGTGTTCGGTTGTAGTATTGGTGTATGTCATAATTATGATATCAAGATCCGTAATTTTATTTGCCGAAGTATTTAGCTAAGTATAGAATCTATAAGTCATAGAATCTATATGTTTTGTAATTTTTACAAAATGTTTTTTTAAAAATATATTATGCAATTTAATAAAACTTATTTAAAAATAAAAATTTTGGCTGCATTTGTGGTTGGTATTCCTGCTAACTTATTGGCGGACACTGATAACCATAATCAATTTGATAATAGTGATTGGCAACATTTTCCTATGTGTAGGCAAAAAGCTAATAAATTGTGCGGTGGTTATTATCTAGAACCTAAATATCCGTTAGATCTAACTAAAAATCATCCAGTAGACACAATAATTATTAATTCAGATCGAACTAAATTAGTTTCTAAAGGATTATCTAATTTTGATGGAAATGTTTCCATTGCTAAAAACAATCAACAATTAAATAGTGATCATGCTAGTGTGCAACAAAATTCTAATGGAGAAATAGAGTCGTTTACTGCTGTGGGTCATGTAAAATTACAAGAGCCTGGGTTACGTGTTATAGGAAGTTCTGCAAAAGTCATACCAAAAAACAATTATAAAGTTATCTATAATGCTAATTACAGAATGTATACTCATCATGCAACTGGAGATGCTTCTAAAATAGAGATTTTTCAAGACAATACAATGCAAATGCCAGACGCTAGTTACACAACTTGCAAGCCTGGTAATAATAATTGGCGGTTAGCTGCTAAAAAAGTAAAAATGAATAAAGTTACTGGGCGTGGCGAAGCTTGGCATGCGAAAATGTATGTAAAAGACGTGCCAATATTTTATTGGCCATATGTTAATTTTCCAATTGATAAAAGACGACAAACAGGGTTTTTGCTTCCATCAATAGGCAGTAGCTCTAAGCATGGAGCCACCATTGGTTTACCATGGTATTGGAACATGGCAGAAAATTATGATTATACCATATCTCCATTTTATTTAAGTAAAAGAGGATATAAATTTGACAATCAATTTCGCTATTTAACGAGTAAATCTTTAGGAGTATTAAGGTTCAATTTTTTACCACAAGACAATGGGTATAGGAGCTTTATAGAGGATAAGATTGCACGTCCTGGTGTAGTAGCTACTAGTGATGTGCGTTATCGTAATTTGCGTAATAATAAGCAACGCTATGCTTTATGGTTTTCTGATGGTACAAGGATCGATCAAAATTGGAACCTGTATGTTAATTATAATAAAGTCAGCGATAGTAATTATTTACAAGATTTTGGACAAGATGTTGGTCAAAGTAATTTAAATTCCGTTACTAAAATTTCAAGTTTTGGTACACAATCTAGTATTGGTCCTAATGTTGGCTCTACTATAGAAGAAGTAATGCATAGTTCTTCGTTACATCTTGAGCAATCAGCTAAGATTGAGAATGCTAATAATTATGGATTATTAAAGTTTAGAGTATTGCAATATCAAACTTTATATCCGTTTGAGGGGCCAATAGCTGTTGAGCAATACAAAAAAATGCCAGAAGTTATGTGGAGTTCAAATTATATACATTTACCAAGTCAATCTCGGATCAGATATAATATTAGTTATACGGATTTTAAATTGCGTTCAATTGATGGTATAGCCACTAATACTACTGGTAAACGGATGCATTTTCGTCCTAGTTTTGAGCATCCAATCCACAAATCATATGGTTATATACAACCAAGAGTACAGTTAGATACATTATCTTATAAAAATTTACACCTTAGCCAAAGCGATACATTAATAAAAAAACCAAACAATCCATCCAGGGCTATTCCAATTTTAGATATTAACAGTGGTTTAAATTTTACTAGAAATTTTAATAATAATTGGCAACAAACATTAGAACCAAGAATATATTATTTATATGTACCAAAAGTTGAGCAGGATCGTTACCCAATATTTGACACTGGGGCAACTGATTTTAGTTATAATCAATTATTTAGAGATAATCGTTATGGTAGTGCAGATAGGCTATCTGATGCTAATCAAGTTACATTAGGAGCTAAAACAGGTATATATCCGTTTGGCGGTGAAGAAAAAGCTTCTTTTGGTATAGCAAGAGCTAGATATTTCCGTGGCTTAACTTCATATTTAGGAGAAAATTTAGAATTTGGCAATTGGTCTCCAATTGCTATGTTATTGAATTATAATTTAACTCCACAATTCATGTTAGAGGCAAATGTAGTTAGGCAAAAATTAAATCAAACACGCAGTAGCACGCTTACTGGTCAATATAAATTAGATGATGACAAAATTATTAATATAGGTTATCAATATATGCGTTTTACCCAAGTGCCTCAGCATCAAGGGCAAACTTCTGTTGTATGGGCGGTGAAAGATAGTATAAATTTATTAGGAAAATTTGATTATGATTTAAGTCAAAAGCGATCTGTATATAGCTTGGTTGGCGTGGAATTACACGATTGTTGTACTATTTTGCGTTTTGCTTGGGCGAGAAGTTTATTTTCTACAGAAAATATTATTCAAAAAAGGTATAATAATAAGTTTTTAGCACAATTAGTATTTAAAGGCTTTACTGATCTGGGTAGTTTAGAGAATAATTATTTATCTGGTAAGATCCCCGGGTACAAGGCCGAAGAAAAATTTTAGTAAAATCAATAAATTTAATAATTATAATTATTTAAAATAAGTCAGGTTAAAATAGGTTAAATGAAATGTTTAATAAAAATGTTGCCCAAAATAATAAAAACCATGTTTTTTTGTTTTTATGTTTAATATTTTGTAATTTTTTAAATCCAGCATGTGCAGCTCAACAATTAGATAAAATGGTGGCAGTTGTTGGTGAGGATATTATTACTGCTTCAGAATTATCTGAAAAAACTAAATTAGTAACTAATAATTTATTAAGACAAAATATTACATTGCCGCCTAAAAAAGTTTTAGAACACCAAGTTTTAAATAAAATTATCTTGGATCATGTTCAATTACAATTAGCCAAACAATTTGCAATTGAAGTAGATAGCACTAGCGTTAATCAAGCTATTATAGATTTAGCAAAGAATGATAATGTAAATGTATCTGAATACAAACAAAAAATTCAAAATGATGGCATGACTTTCGAGAATTTTAGAGAACATGTGAAAACAGAATTGATATTATCAAAATTACAGCAACGTGAAGTTGGTAACGAAATTAGAATTTCAGCATTAGATATCGATGGATATTTAAATTCGCCAGCAGGACAAGATAATAGTGGTACAGAGTACCGTTTAGGACATATTTTAATTGTAGCACCATCCAAGCCTAGCCCAGCAGCTTTAAAAGAAATTGATACAAAAGTTAATACAATTATTGCAGAACTTAAACAAGGTAAAGAATTTAAACAGCTAGCTGCGGCATATTCTTCTGGTAGTAAAGCACTAGATGGTGGTGATTTAGGTTGGAGACAAATTAATGAAATTCCAACTATTTTTGTTAAGCATGTTCCTAATATGAAAGTGAATGATGTTGTTGGACCTATTCAAAGTGCTAGTGGTTTTCATATTATAAAATTACACGATAAGCGTTTTGGTAAAAAAAATGATTATAAAGAATTGCGAGTGAGGCAGATTTTAATTAAACCAGGTGCTAATACATCTGAACAAGAAGCTGCCGCAAATTTATTAGCTTTGCGCAAACAAATTATGCAAGGACAAGATTTTGCAAAATTAGCAGAAAAAAAATCGGAAGAGCTAAGTACTGCGGTGAAAGGTGGTGATTTAGGGTGGATTACGGAAGCATCGGTAATTCCTGAGTTTTGGTCAAATATTAGCACATTACCAGTTGGAGAAATTAGCGAGCCATTTAAAACCGAGTTGGGATGGCATTTAGTTCAAGTTATGGGTAATCGTGATGCGGGTAGCTCTACTGACGCGATGCGTCATCGGGTTGCTGGGATCTTGCGTGAGCAAAAATTTAATGAGATGTTAGAAATTTGGTTAAAGAAAATTCGTGATGATGCCAAAGTCGAAATCCTCTTGTAACCTCTCCCCAAGCCCCCCTCCAGCTATGCTGGAAAGGGGAGATGGGCATAAACCACGTAAAGAATTTGGACAGAATTTTTTGATTGATCAACTGGTAATAGAAGAAATTATTACTGCTATCAATATTAAAAAAGATCAAACTATAATAGAAATAGGTCCTGGTTTAGGTGCTATAACAACGTCAATAATAGCCAATTGTGCCAAATTAATTGCTATTGAAATTGATCGTGATTTGTTTAACAAATTAACCCAAAAATTTCAGCATGCAATAAGTAATAACCAATTAACTATAATTAATCAAGATGTATTAAATATAGATTTTTTTTCGTTATTATCACCTAATCACAAAGCGAGAATTGTTGGTAATTTACCATATAATATTTCCACACCATTATTATTTAAATTGTTTGGCTGTTCCTCGTTAATTAATGACATGCATTTTTTATTGCAAAAAGAAGTGGCTGAGAGACTAGGATCTGCGCCAAATAGTAAACAATATGGTCGATTAAGTATTATGGCGCAATATCATTCTAAAATTGATACTATGTTTCATGTTGGAGCAAAATCTTTTAATCCTGTACCAAAAGTGGAATCTTGTATGGTGCGTTTTGTGCCGCACACAATTTTGCCTGTTAAAGCTAATGATTATGAACATTTTTATAAGTTAGTAACAGCTGCATTCTGCCAAAGAAGAAAAATTCTATCTAATTCATTAAAACAATATTGTAGCGCATCTAGTTTAGAGTTATTGGGAGTAAATCCTATGGCTCGACCAGAACAGTTAAGTGTTGCAGATTTTGTAAAAATTAGTAATTCATTAGCTTTGAGATAATGATAGCCTTGCAACAGAAATACTCACATGTAACTGGGAAATCATAACCATGCGTTATAAAGGAATCATTGTTGAAGAAAGTTTGAGGGATAATCGGATTATGAATCGACTTGTTGTAACTGGACTGAGAATTACCGAGCCAGGCGATCCAGCAAGTCGTTGGCATATTTACACGGTCGAGGTCTTTGAACGCGAAATTATCAATCTTGGGCGTGAACTTCTCCCTGGCCCTTGGTATATGCACTTCTGGAAGGGTCGACGACTCATTGTAGTATACCGTGAAAGGCAGTTTGAGGTTGATTTAGATAATGCTGATTCACGGAAGCCAGCTATAAATTATGGACTGACACTTGGAATTCGACCCGAACAACTGGATTTTTTGATTAATTAAATCAATTGCGATGTTATTAATTAATATTATGTTTATGAATATAAGCTGGTTGCATATTAAACAATAAATCTTATAATTCTATACGATTAGCAAATTGTTCTAATAG
>CAIJNR010000065.1 GCA_903822055.1 uncultured Francisellaceae bacterium
CGACACAAGGATTTTCAGTCCTTTGCTCTACCAACTGAGCTATCTAGCCAAGACGAATAAAAATTTAAATTTAAATAAATAGTAAGTTATATAAAAAAGATACAACTAATAAAAAATATATTAAACCTTACTGTAGTCATTGAAGTCAATGGTATTATTTTTTGACGGACTCTTAGAAGCGTTTTGATTAATATTAATCCCCACCCTAAGATTGGGTGGGGTAATATTTTAAGACTTTAAGATATAGATTTTATTAAAGCTATATAGCCATGTCTTTTAAGCTTTTTAAAGCAATGATTTTTACCCTTCTAGAAGCAGGTTTTGCTTTAAAAACAGCAGGTTGGCCAGTAAATGGATTAATACCATGACGGGCTTTTTTAGCTGGAATTTTTCTAACTACAATTTTAAATGCCCCTGGTAGAATAAATTTTTCAGGTCCGCCTCTTTTTAGGTGTACACCCATAATTTTGCAAAATTCATCCATAACCAAAGATACTTGTTTTTTGTTAAGATCTGTGCGTTCTGCAAGTGTGCCTATTAATTGGGATTTATTAAAAGCATTATTAACTTTTTCTAAAGGAGGAAGTTTTTTTGCTGTATGAGAAATTTTAACCGCATTCTTTACGCTTCTTAATATGCTTTTTAATGCACTTGTTTTTGTGCCTTTTGCTTTAGTTTTTGTTTTAGCTAATTTTTTGTGTGTAACTTTTTTAGCTTTTTTTGGTGATTTTTTAGAACTTCTCTTCGTTGCTGCCATGCAAAATTCTCCTTTAATTAAGAATGTTTAAAACATAATAGACTTCAATATAGCATAGCTATGTTTTTTTGCCTACATATAAGTTTAGGTATGTTTAATGTTTTTTTGATTAATTATTTTTATAAACAAATTGAATAGAAATAATATAGTTGCGCTTAAAACAATAGCTGGTCCTGTTGGTATATTCCAAAGTGCAGATCCTATTATCCCAAGAATTATTGTTAAACAACCAAATATACTACCTAAAACGGCCATTTGTTTTGGGCTTTTTGCCCAAACTTTTGCTATTGAACAGGGTATTATTAATAATGCGTTTATTAATAATACCCCGACTAATCGTATTGATACAGCAAAAATTAGAGCAACAAGTAAAATAAAAATCCATCTGATTTGAGCTTCTGGTATGCCATTAACAATAGCTAATTCTTTATTAATAGTGATAAATACTAATTTGTCCCATAAGAACATTAAACAACCTAGAACTATTAGATCTATAGAAAAAATCCAAATGAGATCTAAATTTGTTACGGATAAAATATCTCCACATAAATAACCAAGTAAATCTATCCTGGTATTTTGTAATAACGTTGCCGAAACTAACCCAAGAGCTAATATAGAATGTGATAAAATACTTAATATAGTATCATTAGTAAATTTTTTGTTGTTCGACACAATAGTTAGAATTATTGCAATTAATACACAATTTAAGATTAAACCATAATAAATATTAATATTTAAAATTGTGGCAATACTTACTCCTAATAGAGTAGCATGAGCTAGAGTATCTCCAAAATAAGACATGCGTTGCCAAATCATTAGGCTACCAATTGGACCAGAGATAATTGATATGCCAATACCGGCCAATAACGCTTTTATAATAAAATCAGTCATTCAATAATGCTACCTTTTCATTGATATAGCTTTTTTTAATTTCACCATCCAATGTGTGATGATGATCATGATTATGAGAATAAAATGCCAATTTAGTTAAGTTGTTACCAAAAAGTTGAATGAATTCTTTATGTTGACTTACGGTCTCTGGGCGTCCTTGGCAACAAATATGTTTGTTTAAACAAATAACAGAATTTACATCAGACATTACGATATGCAAGTCGTGGGACGCCATTAAAATTGCACAATTGAATTTTTCCTGTAAATTGGAGCATAATTTATAAAATTCTGCTTGGCCGTTTATATCTATGCTTTTAGTTGGTTCATCCAATATTAATAAGTTTGGGCTGTTAAATAATGCTTTAGCCAATAAGACTCTTTGTAATTCACCACCAGAAAGTTTGTGTATCGATTTATATAATAGATGTTCAATATTTAATTCGTTATTTAATTCGGCATGTTCTGTTATGCAAATTTTATTGTTTAATTTTAAAAATTTAATAACTGTTATAGGAATTTGTTCTGGAAAGGAAATTTTTTGAGGCATATACCCTATTTTTAAATTGGGATTTTTTATAATCTTTCCGCTAGTTGGTTTAACAAAACCTAAAATAGTTTTTATTAAAGTAGACTTGCCTGCTCCATTTGGGCCTATTATCGTAATGATTTGTTTAGGATATATTTCAAAATTAATATTTTTTAATATTGGTTGATCGTCAAAATTAATGCTAATATTTTGTACTTTTATTAATGGGGTTAATGTATTATTGCTCATAATGGTTTTTTTATATAAGAAAAAGGTTATTTAAATAAGCTTCTGGTATAAGTTTTTAAACAAATTAGGTACAAGATTTCATGCATAATAATTTACAGCAAAACAAGTGTTTTTTTAACAAAATAATTTTTATTATTATCATAAATTTACTTAGTACGGCCAGTTTAGCTAATGCTACTGGTAACACAGAGCATACTAATATTCGCATAGTTGTAACAATAAAGCCATGGTATAATTTAGTTGCAGCTCTTATGCATGGAGTTAATGATAATAAACCGATATTATTGTTGCACGGTAACGTTTCTCCTCATGATTACGCTTTAAAATTAAGCGATATTAGAGTTCTTGGACAAGCGGATTTGATTATTTGGGGTGGTGATCAGTTAGAGTTTTTTTTAACTAAATTATTAAAGCAGCCTCAATTTGCCAGTAAGTTATTTACTGTGCAAAATTTAAGTAATCTTAATAAGTTGCAATTTAGAAATGGCAAATATTTAGATGAACATACGTGGTTATCCCCAGATAACATAAAAATTATAATAAAGGCGATAGAACAAACTTTAATTAAACTAGATCCAATTCATGCTAAGCAATATTCAGCAAATAGAAAAAAATTTTTAATAAAGTTAGCTGGAGTTGATTCGCACATTAGGTTTAAATTAAAAGATGTAAAAAATCAAACTTACTTGGTTTTTCATGATGCTTATCAATATTTTGAAAAATCTTACGGGATCCAGGCACCTATAGTTATAAGTGATAATCCAGCTATGCCACTTAGTATCCAGCGGATGTTGATTATTCACGATTTAATTGTTCAAAATCAAGTAAATTGTTTATTTAAAGAACCACAATTTAATTCAAAAGTGCTGGATTCTTTATTAAAATCTAGCGAATTGAATAGACGGCTAAAAGTTGGTATATTAGATCCTATTGGCTCAGATCAAGATTTAGGTGCTGACGGATATTTTAAGTTAATAAATAATTTAGCTGATGAATTATATAGTTGTTTTAAAGATTAAAAATAATTTAGAGAGGTAATAATGGTAGTGATTCGTTTATCTAGGGGTGGTTCTAAAAAGAAGCCTTTTTATCATGTAGTGGCGGCTGATAAGCGTTGCCCTAGAGATGGTAAATATTTAGAAAGAATTGGTTATTTTAATCCATTAGCTAAAGGTAAAGCTGTTAGATTAAAAGTAACTAGAGAACGTATTACTTATTGGCAATCTATTGGTGCACAATTATCTACTAGGGTTGAAAGTTTGGTGAAAGAATGGGACAAAACTATTCAAGCAAACTAGTTACAATTGGTAGTGTTGGCGCTCCTTTTGGGGTGCATGGGTGGTTAAAGGTTAATTCATATACAGAGCCAAGGGATAATATTTTACGTTTTAAAAAATGGTTATTAGTAGATGAAGAACACAGTATAAGGCAACCATTAACTCCATCTATATTAGAATTCAAAGAATCAAAAGATAAATTATTAATTTTATTTACTGGAATTGTAGATCGTTCTCAAGCTGCGACATTAACTAACAAAAAGATAGCAATCGAAAGAGAAGATTTACCACAATTGGCTGCTAACGAATATTATTGGGCCGATTTAATCGGCTCTAAAGTTTATAATTTATCAGATGAATTGCTTGGTGTTGTTGATTACATGTTTACTACCGCTAATGATGTAATGGTAGTTTCTTCTCCTGCCAGTGCTTCTCAAGCAAAAACTGAAAAGATGGGGCCGAAGAAAGAATATTTAATCCCATATAATGTTGGGGAATTTATTGTTAACGTTGATTTGCCTAATAAAATAATAACTGTTAATTGGGATTCAGATTAAGTTATGTGGTTTGGTGTAGTTAGCATATTCCCAGAGATGTTTGCTGCTATAAAAAATTATGGCATAAATAAACGTGCTATAAATAATGGACTAGCGCAATTAAATCTATATAATCCTAGGGATTATACGAGAGATAAGCATGCAACTGTGGATGACAGGCCATACGGTGGTGGACCAGGAATGGTAATGAAGGTAGAACCACTATTACATGCCATTGTTGCAGCTAAAAGAGATGGCGAAAAATTTCAAAAATTAAGGGTTATATGTTTGTCACCACAAGGCAAACGAATAGTTCAAGAGGATTTGCGAGAAATAGTTAAACGGCAAGAAGGGGTAATATTTGTTTGTGGACGATACGAGGGCATTGACGAAAGAATATGTCAATTAGCTATTAATGAAGAATGGTCAATTGGTGATTTTATTTTAAGTGGTGGTGAGTTAGCTGCCATGACATTTATAGATGCAATAATTAGGTTAATACCAGGGGCATTAGGTGATCCAAATTCTTTTGCAGAGGATTCTTTTGGAGAAGATAAATTGCTAGACTATCCACATTATACTAGGCCAGAATGTATTTATGATTTAAAAGTTCCAGAGGTGTTGTTAAGTGGTAATCATGAAGCAATTGCTAATTGGCGACAAGAGCAAAGGTTTAAGCGTACTAAAATGAGACGCAAAGATTTATTAGGAGAACAAGAATATGAAATTTAAAAATGGTACTGTTATTCAAGATATAGAACAAAGGCAAATGAAAAAAGATCTTCCAAATTTTCGTCCTGGAGATACTATAATTGTAAAAGTGGAAGTAACAGAAGGTACCAAGGTCAGGGTGCAGGCTTTTGAAGGAATTGTTATAGCTAAAAGTAGGACAAATAGTCTTAATGCTGCATTTACCGTTAGAAAAATTTCTTATGGAGAAGGTGTAAATAGAGTATTCCAAGCTCATAGCCCACTAATAAAGGGTGTTGAAGTTAAAAGAAGAGGAAAAGTGCGTAAAGCTAAATTATATTATTTGGAACAAAAATCTGGCAAACAAGCGCGAATTAAAGAAAGACTAACTAAACGAGAAAAAAGTTAAAGACAATTAAATTATTAAAAATAGGATATCTTCATGAAAACAGGGAATTTAGTTTTATCGATTTTATTGTTGAATTATGCATTATTAGCTAATGCAGGTGTATCAAAAGAGCAAACAGAAATTGTGGAAAATGCTGTTAAGCAAGTAAATCCTAATTTTAAAATTGCTGATGCTACAATTGAACCTGTTGCTAATTCAAATTTATATAAAGTTATATCTCATGTAGATTCTGAAGTACTTTATGTTTCTAATGAAGGTAGGTATTTTTTTTATGGAGATTTAATAGATCTGCATGAAAGTAATAAAAAAAATTGGAATTTAACTGATCAAGCTAAAAGGATAATTAGGCAATCAGAATTAGAAAAATTTCCTACCAAAAAAATGATTGTTTTTAAACCAAAGCATAGTTCTTGGGTGCATAAACCAATAGGGGTAGTAACTGTTTTTACAGATGTAACTTGTCCATATGGTAATCGTTTACATAAAGAAGTAGAAAAAGCAGTAAGCTCTGGCTTAGAAGTAAGATACTTGTTTTTTCCAAGAGCAGGAGTTGGTTCAGATAGTTATAAAAAATCAGTATCAGTATGGTGTGCTAAAGATCATAACAAAGCATTTTCTATGGCCAATAATGGAGAAACTATTCCAGATCGTACTTGCAGACATGATCCAGTAGAGAGTCAATTTAATTTTGGTAAAAAAATTGGAATAAATGCTACTCCAACTATAGTTTTAAAAAATGGTACAATAGTTCCAGGATATATGACATCCGATGCTTTAATTAGTCTCGTAAAGGAGGCCGATGCGCATTCTGGTAGCTGATGATAATATACAACATCGTGCTTGGTTGGCTAACAAGTTGGTGGAATTTGGACATTCGGTAATAGAGGCAGTTAATGATCAGAATGTTTTAAAGATTTGTAAAACTAAATGTCCAGATTTGTTGCTAATTGATACTCAATTATCTGGGGTGTCTGGTATAGATTTAGCGTACAGAATACGTCAATTAGGTGGCAGTTCTGTATGGAATACTATAGTGTTGATGGCAGATGTTGCAACAGAAATTGACTTTCAGCAGGGACTAGATTGTGGCGCTGACGATTTTTTAGTAAAACCAATTAATACTTTTCAATTATTATATAAGCTAGCAACAGCTAAACGTCATCAAGAATTAAAAAGTGATATTTTTGGTATGGCGCACGATTTGGCAATTGCTAATCGTGCATTGGAAAATGTTAATAAGCAAGATGTTATGACTGGAGTTTGTGATGCCAATACCTTCCATAGAACATTAGAAACAGAGTGGTTTAAAGCAAAAAAAGACAAATATAGCATTGCTTTAATTTTATTAAATTTAGACTATTTTCGTGCTTACAACGAAATTTATGGTGCTGATGTTGGTGATCAAAGAATTAAGCAAATTGCTAAAGAATTGCAGAATGCATTGCCAGACAAGTATAAAAATATTGCTAGAACTGCTGGAGAAACATTTGCTGTGTTACTACCAAAAGAAACAGCCGAATATGCAGTGCAATTAGCGAATGATTTAATTAAAGCAATATCCAATTTAAATATCCCACATAAAGGTTCAGCATGTAGTAATGTTTTAACAATAAGTGCAGGCGTTACTATTACTACGGAAGAATTTCACGAATCTTTAGATTTGTTAGAGTCTGCGGATTTTGCTTTGTATAAGGCAAAACATGCCGGGCGTAATCAAGTTCATTTTGAGTCGGCTAAAGTTTATTAAATTGGGCGTCATTGCGAGCCCTAACGCGATAAAGCAATAATGACGATCAAATAAATGGACTTGGATTATTGATAATGTTGTCTATTGTTAATAGTCAAAACATCTCATTTTACCATCCCGCCTTAAACTTAAGTAATACATATAGCTATATAGTATATAATTAATAGTAAATACTCTGAGTTTTATATTTTAGTTTTAATTTTAAAATTATTAAAAATTGTAAATTAACATGACCAATAAAAAAATATTTACTTATATGCTATTTATAGCTATAGAAATAGTATCTGTAGTTACGAATATTGCCATAGCTGATCCAATTTGCACCTCATTACCAAATTCTTTGATTAATAAACCTTTAACTTTGATAGAGCTATCGGACATTGCTTTAAGTTGTAATCCTAATATCCGCACAAGCTGGGCTCAAGTTAAATTATCTTTAGCAAACCTTGGAGCAAGCTATAGTAGTTATTGGCCAAAGCTGAACGGAACATATAATTATAATTCCTATAAAGATAGCGTTAAACAAAGTACAGCTAATTCTAATGGTAAACGTCAAATTACTTATGGACCAGGTATTAGCTTAAATTATTTAATCTGGGATTTTGGGGTAAGAACTAACCAAAAGAAAGCTGCAGAGTTTCAATTACAGGCGACCAAGTTAACCCAGAACGCAACATTTCAACAAATTATTTTACAAGTTGAAGAAGCTTATTATCAATCTGTATGGCAAAAAGCACTAGTGTTATCTGCCCAAGACAGTCTTAAAGAAAATAAAGTAAATTTAAAGGCTGCCAAACAATTGCGCAAACAAGGTATGGCAACTATTGGGGATGTGTATCAAGCAGAAAGTGCTTTAAGCCAAGCAGAATTAACGTTAGAACAATCCAAGGGAACATTAAAAATAACAGAAGGGCAATTAGCATCAGCTATTGGTTTGTCTGTTCAAACTCCTATTAAGCTTATGCATATACCAGACAATGTTAAAACTAAACCAATTTTAAAATCTATGGACGAATTGTTAAAATTTGCAAAAGAAAATCGTCCAGATTTTTTAGCAATGGAAGAACAAGTAAAAGCAGCTGCATATCAATTATCTGCAAGTTACTGGAGAGATTTACCAACATTAGAATTAAATACAATTAATCAACGTACTTATTCTAAAAATTTACAATTAAATGGTAGATCAAATAGTGTAGGATTATTAATTAATGTCCCGCTTTTTAGTGGGTTTTCTAGAGAATATGCTATTTTACAAGCAGAAGCTCAAAAAGAACAAATAGAAGCACAAAGAGATGTTTTATCGCAGGAAATTGATTTTCAAGTATGGCAGTCTTATTTTGCATTAAAAACTGCTGCAAAATCTATAGATACTAATCAAAAAATGTTAAAGAGTAACCAACAAGCCGCCAAACAAACTTATGGGCAATATAAATCAGGAATAGGCAATATTTTAAATGTATTAACAACTGAAGCAACTTTATCAAATACTAGATCTCAATTAATACAAGCTAAATTAAATTGGTATACAACATTAGCACAGCTTGTTGCAGCACTAGGTAAGATAGATATACCAACTAATATAATTAATAATCATGAGCACAAACAAAAATGAAAGTTTTAAAGTTGAACCTTAAAAAACGATTATTTTTTTTTGTAGCAAATTTTATTATAATATTACTAGTTTTGATAAAGATTTGGTATGTATATATACATAAAATTAACAAAACAAAAAAGCATACAGTTCTTGTAACAACGAATTATGCATCGATTCGGCCAATGCCTTATTTATTGCATGCTCCAGGGATAATTGAAGCTAAAAACACTGTAGCTATTACTCCGCAAATAACAGCCATTATTAAACATATAAATTTTTCTCAAGGTGAGGATGTTGCTCGTGGACAATTGTTGTTTGAACTTGATTCCGCGTCATTTGTAGAAAACATACTTCATGCAAAAGCTATTCTTGCTAAAGATCAAGTAACACTGTTACAGAATGAAGCTGACGCAAAACGTTTAGAAGAACTTGCAAAATTAGAATATGTAACCACTCAACAAGCAGAACAAGCAGCAACTATCGCTAGCTCACAAGCAAAAGTTGCAAATTCAGATCTTTCGGAGTTGCATCAAGCAGAAATACAATTAGGGTATACAAAAATTTATTCCCCAATGAATGGTAAAACAGGAAATGTTGTAGCACGAATAGGAGATTTAGCGGTAGCTAATAGTGCTGTACCACTCGTAATTATTAATCAATTAGATCCTGTTTTAGTAAACTTTAATTTAACTCAACATCAACTAAAAACTTTGTTGCATTACCAAAAACAACAACCACTTAAGGTTAAAGTATTGATTGATGATGAAATAAAATCTATAAAACATGGAAAACTAGTATTTATTGATAATGCTATTAATCAACAAACTGGAACTTTTTTATTAAAAGCTGAGATTGACAATTCTGATCATGCTGTGTGGCCTGGAATGTTAGTAACAGTAGATGTTATTGTTACTATAGATAATAATGCAATTGTCATTCCAGTTAATGCAATTCAAATTGATCAACAAGGTAGTTTTGTTTATGTAGTAGAAAATAATAAATCAATAATAAAACGTATTGATGTGTCAAGACAAATAGACAATTTAGCAGTTATAGCTAAAGGATTGTTAGGTACAGAAGAAGTTATAATCACAGTACCACCAAATTTTACAGAAGGAACCATTGTTCAAAGAACTTCTCAAAATTCTCATCATAAAAAAGTCTCAAAGGATGTTGATGCATGAATCTGTCTAAGCCATTTATAGAACGTCCAGTTGCAACTACTGTGCTGATGTTGGCTCTTGTAATTTTTGGTTGGACGGCTTATCGTTCTTTACCAGTTAATGATTTGCCGAATATTGATTTTCCTACCATTACTGTATCAGCTAATCTTGCTGGAGCTGATCCGGAAACGATGGCAAGTACGGTTGCGACTCCATTAGAAAAACAATTTAGTACTATTGCTGGTATTGATTCTATGAGTTCTATCAGTAGTGCTGGACAAACTAGAATTACAATACAATTTGTTTTAGAAAGAGATATAGATGCGGCGGCTCAAGATGTTCAAGCCGCAATCTCTCAAGTTGTTAAGCAACTTCCACCTCAAATGTTAACTCCTCCTAGCTTACGTAAATCCAATCCCACATTAGCTCCAATTTTAATGTTAGCAATTACCGCTGAACATTTACCCTTGTCAAAATTGGATGATTATGCAGAAACATATATTGCACAAAGTTTGTCTATGATTTCTGGAGTTGCAGAAGTCAATGTATATGGATCTCAACAATATGCGGTAAGAATTTTAGTAAATCCAAACAAGTTAGTAACTATGGGATTGGATCTAAATGATATTTCTTCAATTATCCCATCATTAAACACTAATCAACCTTCTGGTACTTTACAATCTGATGGAAATTATCGATTGATTAAAGTGGACGGACAACTTAATGTTGCAGCAGAATATAATGAAGCTATTTTAACTACCAATAATAATGCAGTAGTTAGAGTAAAAGATATTGGTACTGCAATAGACAGCGTGGCTAACAATAAAATAGTTACTTGGTATAATGATAGTTATAATAATAAAAGAGCAATTGTGTTGGCAATACAGAGGCAGCCTGGCACTAATACTGTAAAAATTGTGCAAGATGTATTCAAAGTTTTACCGAGGCTCTTAAAAAAAATACCAGGAGAAATCAAAGTTGAGACTATATATGATCGTTCGGCTTTTATAAATGATTCAATCAATGATGTTAAATTTAATTTGGTTTTTGCAGTATTATTAGTTCTTGCGGTAACCTATCTTTTTTTCAATAGTTTATCTTCTACTTTAATAACAGCTCTTGATTTCCCTACATCTATCGTAGCAACTTGTGCTGTTATGTATCTTCTTAATTATAGTCTTGATAATTTATCTTTAATGGGATTAATATTGGCGGTTGGATTTGTAATTGACGATACTATTGTTGTTTTAGAAAATATTCTTAGACATATGGAAGCTGGATCTAATAGATTTCAGGCAGCAATTGATGCTACATCAGAAATATCATTTACTGTTTTATCTATGACTCTATCTTTAGCTGCAGTATTTATACCGATCCTTTTCATGGGTGGTTTGCTAGGTAGGCTATTTCATGAATTTGCAGTTGTAGTAGGATCTACTATTTTATTTTCAGGGTTTGTAGCTCTTACCTTAACTCCCATGTTGCGAAGTCGTTTATTATCTGTTGGTGATAAGACAGATGCTAATTTTATAGTAGCTAATTTTTCAAAAGCATTTGAACGTAGTAAATATTTATATATAAAAAGTCTACAACTGGCAATTAATCATAGTAAAATTGTTTGGTGGTTAATATTAGTTATATTAATGGGAACAATATGGTTAATGTATCTAATACCAAAAGGTTTTATCCCTGCACAAGATACTGGAGTTATTTCTGGTACAACGCAAATCCAAGAAGGACTAAATTTTCCAGAGTTTATTAAAAGACAACAAGCTGCTGTTGATATAATAGCACTTAATCCTAATGTAGAATCGTTAATTTCTACATTAGGACAAGGATCTGGTGCTATTAGTAGTAGTAATGGTGGACACATAACCATTCGTTTAAAGCCACTGTCTCAGCGTTCTCAATCAGCAGATAGCATTATTCATGAGTTAAATCAAAAATTGCTTCATGCTCCTGGCATAAAAATATTTTTGCAAAATCCGCCAGCGATTCGTATTGGTAGTGTTGGTTCTACTGGTGATTATCAATACACCCTTCAAAGTCCAGATTGGCAGAATCTTAAAAAGTTTTCTAAAATTTTTTTGGATCAAATTGCAAAAATTCCAGGAGTTCAAAGTGTAAACTCTGATCTTATATTAAACAATCCAGAGCTCCATCTTAATATTTTGCGAGATCGTGCGGCTGAACTTAATATAACACCAGCTCAGATTGAATCATTACTTTTTGCAGCCTATGGTACAAATCAGATCACAACTATTATAACTCCTATAAATCAATATAAAGTAATTCTTGAAGTTGATCCTAAATATCAAAAAAACATCGATGCATTAAATATGCTTTATCTAAGATCTGCTAATGGAGCTATGGTTCCGCTGAATTCAGTAGTTAAAATAGATGAAGGTGTTGGACCACTAACAGTCAGTCATTATGGACAACTACCTTCAGTTACAATATCTTTTAATGTTACTTCAGGTGCTTCTTTAGGAGCTATAACTAATCAAATTGAAAATTTATCTAGAACAATATTGCCTACAGACATTGTAGGATCATTTGTAGGATCTGCTAAAAGTTTTGAAGAATCTATGATAACCCTACCTATACTTTTACTGTTTACTGTTTTAGTAATATATATGGTGCTTGCTATTTTATACGAACATTTTATTCATCCGATTACTATATTAACAGCATTGCCATTTGCAGCATTTGGGGCTTTATTTACGCTTTATATTTTTGGTAAGGAGCTGAATATTTTTAGTTTTATTGGTATTATTATGTTGGTTGGATTGGTTAAAAAAAATGGAATTATAATGGTTGATTTTGCATTAGAAGAAAGGCGCAAACGTGGGCTTAATCCGTATGATGCTATTATACAGGCATGTACAGTTCGTTACAGACCTATTATGATGACAACGATGGCTGCTATTTTGGCAACAATGCCTTTAGCTTTGGGTTTTGGAGCTGGTAGTGAATCTAGGCAACCAATGGGGATTGCAGTGGTTGGGGGATTATTATTTTCACAAATATTAACTCTTTATGTAACTCCGATTTTTTATTTAACTATGGAAAAATTTACATCAAAAATTATGAAAATTAACGATTAAAGGATGTTATTTGCATGTTTAGTTAATTTAGCGTTATTGGTTGGTAACTTAGCGTTTATTTAGATTTGGCCCTTGGCTTAGCCTTCATTTTGCTAAGTATCTAGCCTTGGTAGAAGTGATAGGAAGATTTAACTTTTTTATATATTCTTCAATATAACACGCACAGCAACTATCTTTGTAATCAGATCGCACCATTTCTAATATACTTTTGCCATCACCTTGTTTCCGGTGAAGCAATTTATTAGGATCAACTAGATAAGTGTTATTGCTATTTTTTAGATTAAGTACTTTCTGTAAATTTTCCCATCTATCTTCAAAAACAGCCCATGATTCTGGATAATCTCCTTCAGCATCACAAATATCTATGTTACAACCTTGAGTTAAAAGATAAGCCAGTATTTCTGAAACATTACTATTAAATGCATAATGTAAAGCGGTAGCATAATGATCTTTGAAATCTTTTTCTATGTTTGCTTCTATAAGCATTCTAACAGTTTTATAATTCCCAACAGCACAAGCCATTGATAATAATGAAACCATATCTTGATCTTTTGCATTAACATTCCCATTATTTTCTATAATAAATTTTACTGCTTCTTCGAATTTGAACGATTTGTTCGAAGTTAAAAAATCTTTTAGAAACATTTTTTGTAGTTTTTCATTATATGGGAAAAAAATGTTACACATAATAACTAATTTTTTATTTACTATAAGTGATAGCATGTTGGGATTGTGTGTAGATAAGTGGAAAACAGAAACTGAATCCATTGAGCACGCAATATCAGCATTATATTCTAACAACAAAGATGCTATATCTATATAGCCAAGTTCTACTGCCAGGTATAAAGGAGTAATGCCAAAAACTGATCTAACATTGGCGTTGGCTCCAGATTCTAACAGAAGTTTGACTTTATAAAAATCTATTGATTTTATAGCAGAAAATAGGCTTGATGATGATTTAGACAACACTACATAATCCATTATTCATATGTTTCCGCAGATATTCCTCTTATTTATGAATGTACATGATATGTTTATATTATTATATCTACAGATCTAAAAAACTAGCAAAATCAATGTGCCGTTAAAATATACTATCCCCAGTAGCACTATCTACACTATCGGTTACAGCGTTTGGAGAGATTTCAGTTGGGACTGTTTCTGCGGTAAAAATTTCATAGATACTATTTTTTTGATCAGGTCTTGCTAGTAAACCAGTCGCAGGATCGATTTTTACTGTAATTAGGCCGCTTGGTTGGGTTGGTAGGACCTCTGGGACATTATGTAAGGCTTTTTCCATGAAATACATCCACATAGGCAAGGCAGTATTAACTGCATACTCCCCTATAGATTTTGGTTCATCAAAACCAACCCAAGTAGTAACTACTAAATCGTGAGTATATCCAGAATACCATGCATCAAGATGATCATTAGTTGTACCGGTTTTTCCAGCCAAATCTTTCCTACCTAATTGCATAGCTTTTTTCCCAGTGCCATTAGTAATAGCTTCTTGCAACATGGATGTTATTAAATATGCAGTTTGTGGGGTAATTGCGGGAATTTTTTCTGGTGGCGTTATATTAAATAAGACATTACCTTGGTAATCGTAGATGCTATCTATGAAGTATGGATTAATTTTAAAACCACCATTAGAAAACACGCTAAATCCAGATGCTAATTCTAATGGTGTAACTAAATTTGAGCCCAAAGCTAAAGATAAAGTTTTTGGCAATTTTTGTGAAGAAAATCCACATTTTTCTATGAAATTCACAGCTTTATCTACACCAAGAGCTTGCAATAATCGAATAGATACCAAGTTTCTAGATTTAATAATTCCAGTTCTTAAACTAGTTGGTCCATAAAATTTTTTAGTAGAATTTTGTGGTCGCCAATCATCTAAGAAAGTAGATCCTTCTTGTACAATAGGAGCATCATTTAGAATAGTTGCAGCAGTAAAACCATTTTCTAATGCTGCTCCATAAATAAATGGTTTAAAATTAGAGCCAGGTTGTCTTTCGGCTTGAGTTGCTCGATTAAAAGAACTTTTTTGAAAGCTAAAACCACCAACCAGTGACAAGATAGCACCATTATGAGGGTTCATTGCCACCAAGGCACCTTCTATTTCTGGAATTTTAGTTACTTTAAGTGTTTCATTAGTGGAGGTTTGTTCATTTTCTGATTCTTCATCATCATCTTCATTAATTAATGATTTATTACCATTATGGCGTTCATCGTATTCTAATAATGCTCGAGTTAATGCAGAATTAGCAGCAACTTGCATATTACTATTTACAGTAGTAATTACTTCGTAACCCCTATCATAAATTTCTTCTCCAAAACGATCTACAAGTTCTTGTCTGACCATTTCTGCTATATATGGTGCATCTAATTCAATTGCTTTACCATGGTAAGAAGTTTCTATTGGTTCAAGATTAGCTTCTGCATATTGTTTGGCATCTATATATTGATGAGCTAACATACTGTCTAAAACATGAGAACGTCTTTTGAGCGCAGCTTGTGGGGAATTAATAGGGTTTATAGTAGAGGGTGCTTGTGGCAACCCAGCCAACATGGCCATTTGTCCTAAAGATAACTGCTCTACGCGAACTCCATAGTATACTTCGGCAGCAGCAGCTATACCGTAAGCGTGCTTACCAAAATAAATTTTGTTTAAATAAAGTTCTAATATTTCTTGTTTGCTAAGTTCTTTTTCAATTTTAAGCGCTAATAAAATTTCATTCACTTTTCTTAAATAAGTTTTTTTACGTGTTAAGAAAAAATTTCTAGCTACTTGCATAGTGATAGTACTGCCACCTTGATCTTTAGTGCCAGTTGTCATTAAAGATACTGCAGCACGGATTAAACCATGTATATCAACCCCTGGATGTTGAAAAAATCTATGATCTTCAGTTGCAATAACTGCGTTTATCAGGTTTTCTGGTATTTGAGCTAAAGATACTGGAGTACATCTTTTATCGCCATATTCAGCGATTAATTTTTTATCTATAGAATAGATTCTAAGTGGTACCTGCAGTTTTACATCTTTTAAAACAGCAACTGCTGGTAATTTAGTGTCAATACTAACTACTATTGCCGATAAAATAAAAGCAGTTATTAAAGTTACATTGATTAGAATTTTATAATAAATTTTTGAGATTGCCATAGTTGTCTTAGTATAAATTAATAACGTAATGATTAGTATAATAAATTGGCTTAAATTTTTTAGCATTGCAACTGACGTATTTTCTAAAAATTAGGTTATTACCAAACTATCCTGTAAATTACTATTGCTAGATGCCGGGCTTTTGCGTAATATGAACAATTTAAATGTGCCTATTTTGGTTTGTTTATTTTTGGTACGGTCTTTGGTACTAGTCAGGCACTATATAAATTTATATAAAATTTGGAGTTTTCATAATGTATGCGGTAATTATAGCTGGCGGCAAGCAATATCGGGTTCAAAAAAACCGTAGTATTTTAGTTGAAAAACAAGATGGAGATCTTGGTAGTCAATTAGAATTTACTAATGTGTTAATGGCTTCGAATGGAGAACAGGTTTTTATTGGAGCTCCCTATCTTACAAATTGTACAGTAAAAGCTACGTTAGAAGCGCACGGTAAGCACGATAAAATAAAAATTCTTAAATTTAAACGTCGTAAGCATCATATGAAGCATATGGGGCATAGACAATTGTTTACTAAAATTAAAATTGATGATATTCATTTTGTAAATTAAAAATTTGCGAATTAAAAATAGTTAATAATAAATTAAATTAAGTTAAATTTTAAAGTAGGGTGTTGATATGGCACATAAGAAAGCTGGTGGTAGTACCAGAAACGGTAGAGATTCAAATCCTAAGTATTTAGGTGTTAAGCGTTTTGGTGGGCAATTAGTAAAGGCTGGAGAAATTATTATTCGTCAGCGTGGAACTAAATTTCATCCAGGAGCTAATGTTGGTTTAGGTAAAGATTTTACTATATTTGCTAAAATGGCTGGGTTTGTAAAATTTACCCAAAAAAAAGCAACTGTTGGTATAAATTGTGCAAAACTTAGAAAATACATCAGCATTATACCAGCTGCATAATAAATAACTTCAAAATATAATGAAATTTATTGACGAAGTAACCATCCATGTTCAAGCAGGCAAAGGTGGAGATGGTTGCTGCAGTTTTAGAAGAGAAAAATTTATTCCTTTTGGTGGGCCAGACGGTGGTGATGGTGGGCATGGTGGGGATGTATATTTACGAGCCACATCTAGACTACACACCTTGGTAGATTTAAATTATAAAAGAGAATATCAAGCCGAAAAAGGCAAATCTGGTAGCGGTAGTTTGTGCACTGGAAAATCTGGCGAAAATTTAATTATCGAAGTGCCAATTGGTACTGTTGTTTGGGAACATGATACCCATGAAATGATTGGTGATTTAATTCAAGACAACCAAGTATTGCTTGTAGCAAAAGGTGGTCGTGGTGGATTAGGTAATCATCATTTTAAAACTAGCACTAATAGATCACCTAGAAGAATTATTAAAGGCACTTTAGGAGATGAACGTAATTTAAAATTAGAGCTTAGGTTGTTAGCTGATGTTGGGTTGTTAGGTTTTCCTAATGCAGGTAAATCCACCCTAATTAGCAAAGTATCTGCTGCAAAACCAAAAATTGCTGATTATCCTTTTACTACTATGAATCCGCATCTAGGGGTTGTAAAAGTTGGAGATACCAGCTTTGTAATGGCTGATGTGCCAGGTTTATTAGAAGGGGCATCTAGTGGAGTAGGGCTTGGGATTAGGTTTCTTAAGCATTTATCTAGGACTACGTTATTATTACATATGGTTGATTTAGCTGTAGCATTAAGTCCTAAAAACAGTAAACATAATCAATTAGAACCAGAAGTTATTATTGCTAAAAATTTAATTGAACAAATTAATATTATTGAAAATGAATTAGAAAAATATAACGATCCTAGATTAACAAACACAACTCGTTGGATCGTAATTAATAAAGTTGATTTATTAATGCAAGAACAATTAAATAAAGTAATAGAAGAATTTAGTAAATTTATTAATACTTTTGTTAATAAAAGTATTAATAAATTATTTTGGATTTCAGCAGTTAGTGGATTTGGCATTAACGAATTATGTAAAAATATTGTCGGATATTTAGGAGCTTCGAATGGAGAACACGAACAATAGTACAGTAGACGAATTATCTGTTTCTTATTACGAAGATGGTATAGAAACCGTAAAACAATTAGGTAAAGAAGTTTTAACTAAAGGTGCATGGGCTACCATCATGTATCAATATCAAGATTGGGATAAAAAATCACAAGATTATGGTCCAGTAAAATTTACTATACGACGTTATCAAAAAAAAAATGGAGTATACAAGCCGCGTTCTAAATTTAATATTTCTAGTGTTGATCAAGCTAAAAAAATGATAGAGATCTTAAACAATTGGATGTCAGAAACAGATATTTAGGGATCAGAATAAAACTCTGGATCTGTTTAATTCTTAGTTGTTTACTGAGTACAGCTTGCTTTACGCCGAATAAAGATAAGTCTTTATTCACTCCGGTATCTGTACCTATACAACCAATTAATTTTAATAAAGCAAAAATTTTAGCAAAATTAATTCATGCTGATCATCAAACTACATTTTATTGTAATTGTCGGTATGATGATCGAAATAATCAAGTAGATTTACAATCTTGTGGTTATAAAGTGCAACATAATACTAAGCGAGCACGACGTATAGAATGGGAGCATATTGTGCCAGCCAGTGTGTTTGGTAAAAAATTATACGATGTCATCGTGCTAGAATATGGTATCGATCGTCCCAAGGAAATGGAATTCCTGCTCAGTATTGCGAAGCCACAGATAGGCGTGTTTACTGCCATTGATTCGGTGCATAGTGAACAATTTGGTGATCCTAGTAAGATTGCTCATGAAGAAGTGAAGATGATAAAAGGCACGACTGAAGTAGCTTTTCTCAACGCCAATGATACCTATGC
>CAIJNR010000066.1 GCA_903822055.1 uncultured Francisellaceae bacterium
TATAGAAATAATAAAATTATGAGATATAACTTGTTCTGGAGTAAAACCAAAAGAATCTTTCAATAGGTTGCCACAATGAATATATGCAAAATAAAAACAAATTGGTCGCGTACATTGCATAAAAAAATATGCCAGCATGGTTTTTAAATTTACTTTTTCTTGAACCATTAAATTATTTTTTAATATTTGGTTGCTTTGATTTTTGGTATAACCAAGACCAACTGTTTCAAAAGTTTTTTTGATCCTGCGATTAGCATCTACAAATTCAGGAGTTTCTTTAAGGGCAGTTCTGGCGACAGAACCAACTAAAGCGATCCCAGCACCAAATATAAAAACAATGCGCCAATTTAATTGTAGAGAAGTAATCATAGTAGCTATTCCTAAAGCAGCCATAGTTCCTACAGCTGTATATACGGTTAGCATTGCTACAAGAGGATATTGTACTGGTGGTTTAGTAGTTTCCGTTAAATAAAGCTCTGCTCCAGTGCTTTCTCCGGTACATGCCATACCTTGAATAATCCTGCAAAATGTGAGCATTACAGTAGCTGTGATACCGATTTGTTCATATGTTGGCAAAATTGCCATGGTAAAACAAGATACTGCCATTATAAAAATAGTAATAATTACTGTTGATTTGCGTCCTATTCGATCTCCTATCCATCCAAACAGCAAAGCTCCTATGGGCCTAAAAAAATATGTTGTACTAAAACTAAATGCCGCAACAAGAGAAGATACGTGGGGATCAGTTTTTGGAAAAAACAATGTATTTAAGATTACAGCCATGTGAACGTACAACATGATATCAAAATATTCTAGAAAGGTACCTATGGATAATAAAGCCATTGCCTCTCTTTGTTCAGGTTTTAATGATGAAAATGTCTCTATATTGTTGCTCATTCTAATTATTCCTTATAAGCACGTATACATTCAGACAATTTTATATAATTAAACTTAATCCAATCTCAGTTTTTATTCTATCTGTAAATGACAAAAAAGATCAAGCTTTTTTTATCTAATGCTTGAGTGATTATTGTAAAACTAAAATAGCATCAGTTACAGTATTTGCAATGGATGTAAAGTCCTGATCATTGGATAGTTTTTCTGATACATACATATCAGCAGAACTGCCACCATCTAAATTGATTGCATCTTTACATTGTAAAACTTGCATGGCATCAGCGAGTGCTGGTATGGTCATGTTTTTGGTTGAAACAAATTTCCAAAAACCATTATCTAAAATGCAAATTGCAGTTCTAGCATGAGGGTTATTGATAAAATATGAAGCTATTTTTTCTTCCGAATAATCGGACAATACATTATGATCTTTAATTAAAACCGGAGCACCACTAGTTATAAAATCAACAGTTTTCCATAATTCTTTAGTATCTGGTTCTAATTGAGGACTAATATCTACAAAAACCTTAGCAGACTCTAGTTCAGCTAAAGGAAATTTTGCAGTTCGTAATTCATTATGAATATTATAGATATAAGTTGATTTATCATTTTCTTTTATTAAAAAATTTTGTTCATCAATGGTATTTAAATTTGCAAAATCAGGATAAATATTTGAGTATACAATTAATTTATTATGTGTATTAACATTGTAGTGAGGGTTGAAATAATAAACTGGTAATTTTATTTCATCAATTTGTACAGAAGTTTTAGTTTTTAATCGATCTATTAGTACTAAATTACCGTTTGCTTGCCAGCCTATAGATGCTCTTGATTGATAGGCAATACCGTGCCAAATATTTGCAACTTTCAGTAATCCAGCAGGAACAAAAAGATTATTATCAACTTCTCTAAAAAATCCCCCATTAATACCAACTAAGGCATTATATTTAAGTGCCATGTTGGTTACGTGAGCTACATTTTTATGAATTGTATTAGCAGTTGTATTTATAATTTTATATTTATTTGGATTTATGGTTACAGTATGGACTAATTGTTGTTTAATAATATGAGTTTGATAATAACAATCGATAGAATTAATCGAATTATTTGATGATGTGGCTATAACTTTTGGGTGCAGAAAACATAACAATATCAATAGCAATTTTGTATGTGTGTTATTTAGCATAGTATTATTTGTTATCACTTATATATTGTAAGTAAAAACTTAGACTAAATCCATTTCAATATATAAATCTAATACTTATTTAATCTAATTTTACCAATTGACGTTTTCCACCCCAATTACCACACGGTCCAGAAAAAACGCCAGGACATTTATTTCCACAATTTAAGCATAATCCATGATTAGATAAATTGTACTGCAATACAGTATGCCAATCCCTCTTAATTAAAAGATTGTTACATTTAGAACAGTAGGTGCTACTACCATCTGGATCATGTACGTTACCTGTATACACATAATTTAGTCCATGCAATTTAGCAATATTTCTTGCTCGAGTAAGGGTTATAGTAGGAGTAGAAGGTTTATCCATCATTTTCCAACTAGGGTGAAATGCAGTAAAATGTAATGGTACGTCTGGTCCTAAATTTTGCATAATCCATTTGCTCATTTGTTCGATTTCTTGATTGGAATCATTTTCTTCTGGAATTAATAATGTAGTAATTTCTAACCAAACATTAGTCTCATGTTTTAAATATACTAAAGTATCTAAAATATCGTTTAAGTGCGATCCTGTTATATTGTAATAAAATTTTTCGGTAAACGCTTTTAGATCAATGTTAGCTGCATCTATATGATTATAAAGTTCTTTGCGTGGTATAGGGCATATATAGCCTGCAGAGACGGATACGGTTTTGATATCTAATTTGTGGCATTCTATGGCAGTATCGATAGCATATTCCATAAATGGTACTGGATCATTATAAGTAAAAGCTATACTAGGACAATTTAATTTTTTAGCAGCAATAGCAATAGTTTGAGGAAAAGCTTCATTGGATAGAGTATCTACTTCTTTAGATTTACTAATATCTGAATTTTGACAAAATTTACAAGCTAAATTACACCCTGCTGTACCAAACGATAATACTGAAGTGCCTGGTAGGAAGTGATTTAATGGTTTTTTTTCGATAGGATCTATGCAATAACCACTAGATCGACCATATGTGGTTGAAATTATCTCATCATTTAATCTAGCTCTAATGAAGCATAATCCACGTTGACCTTCATGTAATTTACAGGCACGCGGACATACATCACATTGGATCCTATTATCATCTAATTTATGCCAATATTTAGTAGACTTGTTATATTTAGAATATTCTAGTTTATCTGTCATATATTTACCGTATATTATAGATTTTTTAAA
>CAIJNR010000067.1 GCA_903822055.1 uncultured Francisellaceae bacterium
AAAATGTACGATAAACTTACCCTCCTTCGCTTCGAAGGAGGGTGGCAGCGTTAGCTGCCGGGTGGATGGTATAAAGTGAAAAAAGTCACACTTTTAGTCGCACCAGGTTAAGATCTTAATTTGGTAATGAACTCATTGCGCATATCATAATAAACTCATATAAACAATTTTATTTATTAATTTAAAATCTACTGACTAACAGTACTTGAGTAATGTGAATTCCTCATACACTGATATGTTTACCATAATTGCTAGTGTTTAAGATCGATTTAATATTATAATAATTGAAAATACCAACAAGATTAATTATGTTTTCTTAATCAGTTTTATATACATGTCACCATATGTTTAATTTGAAGTTTATTGATCATTCTCTTAGCCTAATAAAAAAAACAGTATTTTATACTATGTATATTATTTTGATTGGTGTCATAATAACGTTATTTGTTGGTTATATAAATAAATTTCAGCAAAAATACCCAACAACCAGGTTAAAAGTATCAGGAAAATTAGATTATATTGCACCAAAAGAAATAGAATCAGATATTGCAGACTTATTAAATAGTAATTTATGGACAATAAATGTTAATACTATTAAAAATAAGCTACATTCTAATCCATGGGTTAATTTTGTTTTTGTTAATAAGCACTGGCCAGATATATTAGAAGTGGAGATAATTCAGCATAATCCTATTGCTAGGTGGAATGATAAATTTTTTTTAACGTTGACCGGGAAAGTTTTGTACTCAACTAGTTATAATAGTGATAGTGTTAAAAATTTGAATTTACCAAAATTTTATGGGCAAAATGGCCAAGAAAATTTATTAATTACTACATATTTAATGTTGTTAGAAAAGTTAGCTCCAATTGGGTTGGTTATATCAGAGATTGAAGTTAAATCCGACCAAGGTATACAGGCTATGTTAAGTAATAATATTATTTTAAAGTTGGGAACTTTTGATTTGCCTGATAGAATAGCCAGGTTTACTATGGTATATAAAAAAAAACTGCAGCCAATTATTAGCGATATTTCTTACATTGATCTACGTTATACTAATGGAATGGCAGTTTCTTGGGTATCTAAGGATGCCCGTTTTGAATAAAGATTTAAAAAAGGGTTTGATAGGGTTTAGGGATTTAATGTGGTTTTAATTTATTTTACAAAAGGTGTCAGCTAACTTATGTCCAAAAAAGATAATAATTTAATTGTTGGTTTAGATATTGGTACTTCTAAGGTGGTTGCAATTGTAGCAGATGCTTCTAATGACAACAAAATTGAAATTTTAGGAGTTGGTATTTGTCAATCGACCGGTATGCGGAAAGGAATAATAGTCAATGTAGAAGCCACGGTAACTGCTATTGCTCATGCAATCGAAGAGGCTGAATTAATGGCTGGTTGTCAAATTCATTCGGTATATGTTGGGATTGTCGGTAACCATTTGCGTGGTATTAATTCTCAAGGAATGGTAGCAATCGCCAATCGAGAAATTACTAAATTAGATGTAGATAATGTTATTGAAGCAGCACGTTCTGTTGCTATTCCACCAGATCAAAAAATTCTACATATCTTACCTCAAGAATTTATAGTAGATAATCAAACCGGAATAACAGATCCTATAGGTATGACTGGGGTGCGTTTAGAAACTAAAGTGCATATTGTAACTGGCTCAATAAGCGTTGCACAAAATATTGTAAATTCTATTCGTAAATGTGGTTTAGAGGTAGATGATATTGTTTTGGAGCAGTTAGCTTCAAGTTATGCAGTGTTATCACCAGACGAAAAACATTTAGGCGTATGCATGATAGACATTGGTGGCGGTACTACCGATGTAGCAGTATTTATTAATGGTTCTATTTGTCATACTATAGTGTTACCGGTCGCTGGCGATCAAGTTAGTAACGACATAACAGTTGCATTTAGGATCCCTATTAAACAAGCAGAAGAAATTAAAATTAAACATTCTGTTGCTATGTGCGAATTGGCAGATCCAAATTATAAAATTCAAGTAACTTCTGTTGGACAGCATGGTACGTTCGAAATTAGTCAGTATAATTTAGCGCAAGTTGTAGAACCACGTTATGAAGAATTATTATTTTTAGTAAAAGAAGAATTACATAAAGTTGGATTGATTAATTCTTTGGTGGCTGGCATAGTTTTAACTGGTGGTAGTTCTAAAGTTCCTGGAATTATTGAATTAGCAGAAAGAATATTTAATTTACCAGTACGGCAAGGGATCCCTAATAATGTTATTGGCAATCCAGAGATTGTTAATAATCCTATTTTTGCAACAGGGATAGGATTGTTATATAGCAAAAAGGAAAAGCAACGTACTAAAAAATCATATGTTAACCAAGGGGTTAATGGGATGATATCTCGTGTGAAAGAATGGTTTCAGGCGAATTTTTAGATTTATTATTATTTTAATTAAGGAGATCACAAATGTTTGAACTTGTAGATAACTGTCCAGACAAAGCAGTTATCAAGGTAATTGGAGTTGGCGGTGGTGGCGGTAATGCAGTTGAATATATGTTACGGTCAAAAAAAATTGAGCAAGTAGAATTTGTAAATGCTAATACTGATGCTTTAGTGTTAAAGCAATCTGCGGCACGTATTTTACAATTAGGTAGTAAAACTACTCGTGGTTTAGGGGCAGGTGCTGATCCTGAAATTGGTAAATTAAGTGCTGAAGAAGATAGCAACAAAATTAAGGAAGTATTAGAAGGGGCAGATATATTATTTATAACTGCAGGTATGGGCGGTGGTACAGGTACTGGTGGTGCACCAATAGTTGCTCAAATTGCTAAAGAAATGGGCATTTTAACAGTAGCAGTTGTTACCAAGCCATTTCCTTTCGAAGGCAAGAAAAGAATGCAAATTGCTGAACAAGGTATAGATAATTTATCAAAAGTTGTTGACTCACTTATTACTATTCCAAACTCTAGATTACTAACAGTGTTAGGCAAAGGTGTTACTTTATTAGATGCATTTAAGGCAGTTAATGATGTATTATTAAGCGCAGTACAAGGTATTGCTGAATTAATAACTAAACCAGGTTTAATTAACGTAGACTTTGCTGACGTTCGTACTGTAATGTCCGAAATGGGACTTGCAATGATGGGTACTGGTATAGCAAGAGGCGATAATCGTGCTAGAAAAGCCGCAGAAGCGGCCATTTCTAGCCCATTGTTGGATAATATTAGTTTGCATGGTGCAAAAGGAGTATTAGTTAACATAACAGGTGGTAATAGTTTATCTATTTCTGAATTTGAAGAAGTTGGTGAAGTAGTAAAAAGTTTAACTGCTGAAGATGCAACTGTGATTGTTGGTACTGTTATAGATAATCAAATGGATGATGAATTAAGAGTAACTTTAGTGGCTACTGGCTTAGAACCAAATTATGCTAATTTTAATACTGGTTTGAATGCTGGAAATACAACAGGACTACATTTAAATTCAAATAATTTAAATAGAGGTGTTGATGTTAGAGAACATATTGCTAGGGATCCTAGAGATAGCAGAGAACAGTTTAATCAAATAGCTTTTAATCATACTGAACAAGAAGTATCTAAAGAAAAATTTAATAGAAAATGGGATAATATGAGCGTTGGCTCAGGGTTACATGGTGGTTCAGTTAATAATACGTTAGAGCAAAATATGGATTATTTAGATATTCCAGCATTTTTACGTAAGCAGTCTGATTAAATTTAATGGCAAATAATAATGAATCAAAGAACTTTAAGGCATTCAATACATGCACTTGGTGTTGGATTACATAGCGGAGAAAATATTTTTTTAACATTAAAACCAGCAGAAAGTAATACTGGAATTTTGTTTAGAAGGGTTGATGTAGATCCTGTTGTTGATATTCCAGCTAGTATTTCAAATGTTATAGATACTCAGCTTTCTACCAGCCTAGGGGTTAATGGTTGTCAAATCGCAACAGTGGAACATTTATTATCAGCATTTGCAGGTCTTGGTATAGATAACGCCATAGTTGAAGTTAATGGTCAAGAAGTCCCCATTATGGATGGTAGTGCTGGGCCATTTGTTTTTTTATTGCAATCAGCTGGGATTGTTGAGCAAAATGTAGCTAAAGAATTTATAGTTGTCAAAAAAACAATTAGAGTAACGGATGGGGATAAATGGGCACAATTAGATCCATTTAATGGGTTTTTAGTATCGTTGGAATTAGACTTTACTCATCCAGTATTCAAAAAATCTAATTTAGCTGCTAGTTTAGATTTTTCTAGTATTTCTTATGTTAAAGAAGTATCTAGAGCTAGAACTTTTGGGTTTGTTAGTGATTACGAATGGCTTAAAGCTAATAATTTAGCTTTAGGTGGTAGTTTAGAAAATGCCATAGTACTAGACGAGAATAAAGTAATAAATGAAGATGGTTTACGTTACGAAAATGAGTTTGTAAAACATAAAATTTTAGATGCTATAGGTGATCTATATTTGTTAGGTAGAAGTTTAATAGGAAGGTTTTCTGGATTTAAGTCTGGTCATTTTTTAAATAACTTATTATTAAAAGCATTGCTACAAGACAAAGATGCTTGGTCCATAGTTACTTTTAGTGATGAGCAGTTTGTACCAATTGCATATTTACCGACCAAAATAATAGGTGATAATCATAAGGCAGTAGTTAGTGGTTGATGTATCCATCTAGGATGAGTGATTAGTAGTAAAATGATATCTAATTTGATTATTGCTATTATATTGTTTCTTGTATTTGCCATAGCTATGTTTTATTGGTTTAGATTTTGTATAAAAAAAATAGCTAAAGACCATAAAGAAGGCAAAATGAACTTCTCCTATAATCTGTCTATTGTTATTGGAATTATTGCTGCTATTTTTTCGTTATACTTATATTTTGACACTAAATTATTTGTTTCTGAGTCTAACTTAGTTAAAGCCCAAGTAATAGAAATTAAAAAAGAACAATTATCATTAATTGGCCACTCTCAAGATTCATGCTTTAGACCTGTTTTTTATTATTTTGATCCGATAAGTAAAAAAGAAAAAGTTATTAAAAGTAAAGTTTGTGCAAATCCCACAATATTTAATGTTAATGATAATGTAGAACTATTAATCAACCCTAACGAAATTAATAGTGATCCAATAGAAAATGAGTGGTTTGCTTTATATGGCTTTTCTGTAGTACTAGGTGTACTTGGTGCTGTGTTTGTTGCATTAGGATTTTTAGGAAGATTTTTGTATAGAATGACATCTAGAAAACATAATATCTAGAATATAAAAATATTTGTAAAGATAATGAACAGTTAATTTGCTAATTTAGGCCTCACCCAAACACTCTCAACTATAAGTCACGCTTACTACAGCCCTCTCCAGCTAACGCTGGTAGAGGGCGGAAACATGAATATTAATAAAGATTCAATATATCTTAAAAAATGCTATATATTTTCATTAAATTTTTGTCCTGAAAATATAGCAAAAAATATCTAATGATAATGATGGTTATGCCCTCTACCAGCGTTAGCTGGAGAGGGCTGTAGTAAGCGTGACTTATAGTTGAGAGTGTTTGGGTGAGGCCTAAATTAGCAAATTAACTATTAGTTCTGAATGGCCTGACATAAAGGTGCTGATAACTAGTAGTATTATGATATTTGTAGTAAATTAATGTAAATTATGGAGTTAGCGAATTTTTATATTTAATGAACTGAATGATATTTTTTATTGCTAGCGATAATCTAGGAAACTTAAATGACAGAATTAATTAGTATTAACATCGAAGACGAGTTAAAACAATCTTATTTAGATTATGCGATGAGCGTTATAGTAGGACGTGCTTTACCTGATGTTCGAGATGGATTGAAACCAGTACATCGCCGCATATTGTATGCTATGCACGAATTAAGTAACGATTGGAACAAACCATATAAAAAGTCTGCCAGGGTGGTCGGTGATGTTATTGGTAAATATCATCCTCATGGTGATGTGGCAATTTATGATGCCATAGTACGTATGGCTCAAAATTTTTCTTTGCGGTATATGTTGATCGATGGTCAAGGTAACTTTGGTTCGATTGATGGTGATTCACCAGCTGCAATGCGTTATACCGAAATTCGCATGTCAAAAATTGCTCATGAATTATTAGCTGATTTAGAAAAAGAAACGGTTAACTTTGTACCAAATTACGATGAAAGCGAAATGTTACCGGAAGTTTTGCCAACAAAAGTACCTAATTTATTAATAAATGGTACATCTGGTATTGCGGTTGGGATGGCAACTAATATTCCACCACATAATTTGGCAGAAATAATTGAAGGTTGTTTGCAAGTTATACAAAACCCATCAATTACTATTGACGAATTAATGAAGTATATTCAAGGACCTGATTTTCCAACAGCCGGCATAATTAATGGTAGATCCGGCATTGTTGAAGCATATAAAACCGGTAAAGGTAAAATTTATATGCGTGGTAGATTAAATGTAGAAACACATGAAACTACTGGTCGCCAAACTATAGTGATCTATCAATTACCATATCAAGTTAATAAAGCTAGATTAATTGAAAAAATTGCTGAATTAGTTAAAGAAAAAAAAATCGAAGGGATCTCAACTCTACGTGATGAATCAGATAAAGATGGCATGCGAATTGTTATTGAACTCAAACGTGGCGAATCTACAGATCTAATTATTAACAACCTATACTCGCTTACCCAACTGCAATGTGTATTTGGGATTAACATGGTAGCAATCGTTTCTAATCAGCCTCGTGTTTTAAATTTAAAAATGATTTTAGAATGTTTTATCCAACATCGTCGTGAAGTAGTATTGCGTCGTACTGAATATGATTTAAAAACTTCTAGAGAAAAAGCCCATGTGTTAGAAGGGTTAGCTGTTGCGATTGCCAATATTGATACCATTATTAAATTAATTAAAACTTCTAAAAATGCAGCTGAGGCAAAAGATGCTTTAATCAATAATTTATGGCAATCAGGCGAAGTTGGCAGCATGTTGGCGTTGGCAGGTGTTGATTTATGTCGGCCTATGGATATAGAAAAAACTTATGGATTACAGTTGCAAACAGGTAATTATCGATTATCTGGTATGCAAGCTCAAGCTATATTAGATTTAAGATTACATAGGTTAACAGGTTTGGAGCAAGATAAAATTCTTGCAGATTATAAAGAGTTAATTGAAAAAATCAAAGAATATTTAAGTATTTTACAGAGTGTACCAAAATTAATGGAAGTTATTACTCAAGAATTGCAGGCCATTAAGTCGCAATTTGCAGATCCTAGGCGTACGGAAATTCTTTCTTTACATCAAGATTTTTCAGTAGAAGATTTAATTTCTGACGAAAATGTAGTTGTAACTTTGTCTAAGACTGTTTATGTAAAATCGCAACCGTTAAATCTATATCAAGCACAACGTCGTGGCGGTAAAGGTAAGATGGCAGCATCTGTTAAGGATGAAGATTTTATTTGCAAATTGTTGATCGCTAGTATGCACGATACTTTATTATGTTTTTCTAATCTAGGAAAAGTATATTGGGTAAAAGTTCATCAAATACCAGTTGCTAGTCGTATATCTAAAGGTAAACCAATTGTTAATTTATTAAATTTAGTTGGCCAAGAGCAAATAAGTGCGATTTTGCCAATTAAAAATTTTGAAACAAGCCAATTTGTATTTATGGCAACTTTACATGGTACAGTTAAAAAAGTTCCATTAACGCTGTTCCAACGTCCACGCAGTTCTGGAATTATTGCTATTGATTTAAATGAAAATGATTCATTGATTGGAGTAGAATTAATAGGAGACGATGGAGATGTAATATTATCTTCTGATGCTGGTAAAGCTGTGCGATTTGCAAGTTCCAAGATCCGTTCTATGGGTAGATCTGCTAAAGGTGTGCGTGGTATTCGTTTAAAACCAGAACAAAAACTTATTTCTTTAATTGTTGTTAAAGAAGGTGGAACAATTTTAACAGCTACTCAACATGGATATGGTAAAAGAACTGATGTATCAGAGTTTCCAACTGTTGGTCGTGGTGGACAAGGGGTTAAGGCTATTCAAGCTAATACTAGAAATGGTAAAGTGATTGGGGCGTTACAAGTTTATGATACTGATGAATTAATGTTGATTACTGATCAAGGTACTTTAGTAAGAATTAGAATAAAAGAAATTTCAGTAATTAGCAGAAATACTAAGGGAGTACGGTTAATTAATTTATCCAATGAAGAAGCTTTGGTTGGAATTCAGCGAGTAGATGAAGTAGATAATGTGGTTGATAGTACAATAGTTGATTCTGAAGTTAATGATTCTATTGATACTGCCAATGTTGAACAAGAATTGGATCAAGTACCTGGCGATCAAAACGAAGAAACAAATGAAGATGAAAATAGTTCTGAAGATTAAATTTTTGACAATAAGTGGTATTATTATGTTATACAGTAGTGGATTATTTGCTGATCTTTTACAGTTTCCAGCATTTAGTAAAATAGAAATTACTAAATTAGAGGCTGATGTCGATCAAAGCATTCTTAAGTATAAAACAGTTGTAAAACAAGTTTCTGCAAATAAAGACATTAATTCTTATAAGTGGGAGCAGCTTATTCAACCAATAGAAGATGCTGCTTGCGAATTAGACAAAATAACTAATATTATTGCTCATTTACATTCTGTACAAGATAGTCCGGAATTAAGAAAAGTATATAGTAATATTTTGCCAAAAATTTCTGATTTAACTGCAGAAGTGCTGCAGGACAAAGTGTTGCAACAAAAAATTTTGCAATTAAAAGGATCTAAAGATTTTTCTACACTTAATTTAGCTCAAAAAAAAATCATAGAAAATTTCTTGTTAGATTTTAAATTAGCAGGGGTTGATTTACCGGCAGCTAAACAAGAAAGATATAGACAAATTATGAAGCAGCTAAGCGAATTGTCTGATCGTTTTTCTAAAAATGTATTGGATGCAACTCAGAATTGGAGCTATCATGTCAGTGCGAAAAATAAATTGCGTGGTTTACCAAAACATTTTATAGAATTATCCAAGCAAACTGCAGAAAAGCGAGGATTTAAAGATGGTTGGATGTTAACCTTAGATTTACCATGTGTAGATGTAGTTTTGCGTCACGCAAAAGATCGTGCAATTAGAAAAATTATATATAAAGCACATGTTACCAAAGCATCTGATCAATTTGATAAAGATAAAGTACAATTCGATAATAGCAAAATTATGCAGTCTATTGTTGAGTTGCGTACCGAATTAGCCCAACTTTTGGGATTTAAAAATTATAGCGAATATTCTTTGGCTCATAAAATGGCAAAATCTACTAAAGAAGTAGTGAATTTTTTAGATGAGTTAGCCAAAAGTAGTGAGCCTGTTGCTAAAAAAGAATTTTTAAAATTACAACAATTTGCAAGTAAACAAGATAATTTAAAAAAATTACAACCATGGGACGTCGCTTATTATTCAGAAATGTACAAAGAAACATTATTTAGTTTGTCTGAAGAACAGTTACGCAATTACTTCCAGTTAAAAAATGTTTTACCAGGGATGTTTAAACTAGCAAATACTTTATACGGTATTACTGTGCAACCCGTTACAGAGTTTGATAAATGGGATCCAGAAGTTAAGCTTTATAAAGTAATGGACCAATCCAATAATTTGCGAGGATATTTTTACATAGATTTGTATGTTAGAGAAAACAAACAGGGTGGTGCTTGGATGGGAAGTTGTTTATCTAGGCATCAACTCCAAGATGGTACATTACAATATCCAGTAGCATTTTTAATAACTAATTTTACCAAGCCAACAGCTAATACAACGCCATTATTGTATCATAATGAACTAACAACTTTATTACATGAATTTGGACATGTTTTGCATCATATTTTAACCAAAGTAAATTATATCAGTGTGGCAGGGGTTAACGGAGTTTCATGGGATGCGGTAGAATTACCAAGTCAATTTATGGAAAAGTGGGGGTATGATTGGCAATTTCTACAAGACGTTTCTGCTCATCATCAGACACAAGAAAAAATTTCTCAAGAAATGTTTGATAGTTTGGTTGGCATTAAAAATTATCAAGCTGGAATGTTTATGGCTAGACAGTTAGAGTTTGCTATATTTGATTTTAATTTACATATGACAACTAAAAAACCTAATATTCAAAAAGTTTTAAATCAAGCAAGAGCAATGGTCACTGTTGTTCCAGTTGCTAAATTTAATAGGTTTCAAAATAGTTTTTCTCATATTTTTGCTGGCGGTTATGCGGCAGGTTATTATAGTTATAATTGGGCAGAAGTATTAGCTAGTGATGCTTTTATGGCGTTTCATGATGCTAAAGGCGCGTTGCGTCAATCTTCTGGTTCTGAATTAGGTGCATCATTTTTAAAAAATATTTTAGAAATGGGTGGTTCTAAAGATGCTATGGAGTTATATGTTGCGTTTCGTGGTAAAGAGCCAAGTATTAAATCGTTGTTAGAATATAAAGGGCTAAGTGGTAAATAAATTTGAAACATTTTTAATGCCGCATTAGATCTGGTCGCATTATGATTGACTTGATAACTATAGCTTCTGTGAAAATCTATTCCTTAGCGAAGATATAGTTGATTTTCCTGAAATATTATAATCAGTTCTATGATTATCATTATTTAGTGATTGCTGATGTATATTAGTAAAAATCAATTCAGAATTATTAATCAAACGAGTAGTTGATGCTTTTAATGTACTGTTATCCTCCAAAAGCTTGATCATTTTTTTAAAATTATCTTTTGATATAATCATAGGTTGATCATATTGTTTGTTAACAACTCGTATGTCTTCTTTTTCTTTTAGGTTTAATAGCAGGGCTTTAGCTGTTAGATCTTCTTTGTTTGTAATCATTACATTTGTACCATCTACTGTTAACAACATCTCGAGTGCCTCAATATGTTCCAGTTGTACAGCCCAATGTAAAGCGGTATTACCTTCATTATCTTGAGCATTTACATCCGTTTCTTTTTTCTTTAAAAGTTCTGTAATTTTTTCTGTTGGGACTCGATAAAATGAGAGTGGTTTAGAACAACTAAATTTTATAGCTAAATGCAAAGCGGTACTACCTTCGTTGTTTTGAGCATTTATATCTAACTTTGAGTGGGTTAAAAGCTTTTCAAGTATTTCTGTAGGGCAACGATTAATAGAAAAATGTAAAGCGGTGTCGCCTTCATTATTTTTAATATTTAGATCTAACTCTTCTCTGTTGAAAAGTTCTGTAATTGTTTCAAGACCTTGCTCGATCCTGGTATCATTGTATGTTCCATTAACTGTATTATGTAACGCTGTGTTACCTTTATTATCTGTAATATTTACATTTGTTCGTTTAGTTTTTAAAAGTATTTTAATAGTTCGAATATTACCCAAATAACAAGCTGTATGTAAAGCTGTTTCTCCTCGAGAGTCTTGAGCATTTAAATCTAATTCTTGTTTGCTTAAAAATTCTTTAATTAATTGTGTTTGCAGATAACTATATTTAACTGCCCGATGTAAAATCGTATCACCACTATGATCTTTAGTATTCGGATCCATCTCTGTATTACGTAAGAACTCTTTAATTATTGGTATAGCATGGTATCCAACAGCTACATGTAAAGCTGTATTACCATAATTATCTGTGGCGGTTATATCAACACCTTCTTTTAAAAGCTTTTTAACTTTGCGTAGATGTTTATTTTTAATAGCTAAGAAAAAATCATCTAGTTGGTATTGTTTAGTAGGCATGATGTAATCTATCCTTATGTCACCTTAATTTTAGTTTATGGCAAACCTTATTAACAAATGATTCTTGGGGTAAATTAGATTGATAATGGATTGGTTTATATCCATTAAATATTAGGCAAGATATTACAGAACTTCTAGGTCCATCATGATCAGTTAAATTAGGAGCTGGTGGAGCATCTTTAAATAAATAAGGGCTTTTAATAGTTATTTTAAATTCCAATGGTAAATATTCGGTTATTGTGCAAGGGTAGTAATTAGCTCTAGATGTCAATTGTATAAATCTACGTAAGTCTTTAAGATATTTTTCCTGCTTTTCTTGTCCGTCAAAAAATAATTCCAAAGTTTGATAATTTTTTTGTATATAATAAACCTTAATTTTATTATCTTCATGGGAAATTAGGTGAAATCTATTAATTTCCAGCAAAGAACTTGCTGATTTTATTGAACTACTACTATAAAAAAACGAGTGGGAATTTTTTATGATTATTTTAAATTGTGATGGTAAAACATTAATGATCTCTAAAGGAGCAATGCCCAGTTTACCATTGTTGCTTAACTGTGCAACATCTTGTAAAAATTCACTAAATTCTTGAAATTGAATTTCTTGTTTTTCTCGATTTTCACATCTTTCAACAATTAGTTCTAAAGTATCGTTATCTTTGTATATATAATAAATGTTCATATAATTTTGCGACCTGTTAATTATAAATATATCAAATTTTTAATTATTTTACATTTATACAATTTATTAGTTGGCAATATAAGCAGAAAATGGATATGCTAGATTATATAACATTTATAATTCACGTGCGTTCAGGATACAATATAAATTGTTTGTAGAACTTGAGGTTAAATTTATGCTTAGATTTTTATTCGGTAAAAAAATTACAAAAACAATGGCAGATACAATAGCAGAAAAATCTAGCAAGATGATTGCAGAGAATGTTAGTTCTAGTATTCGCTTACGTTGTTTGGCTTTGGATGAAGAGAGTTTAGCTATTGAATTAGAAAAATTAAAAATAGACGCTATGTTAAAAGGAGCAGAGATAGAGGCTGATGCTAAAGTGTATAGTGTAGCTGTTAGTACTGCTGGCATTGTTGGTACAGCGGTTTTAGTTGGCAGTTATATAATTTATAAATTTAATGCACAACAAAAACTTATTGATGAGGTTGCAGAATCTTCAAATGAAATAGTAAGTATAAGGTATAAACAAGCATTGAGATAACATGGTGTTTAGTGAGGTACAGATAAAGAGGTTAAGTGGTAAATAAATTTGCAACTTTTTAATTTGATATTATACTCCCGTAATCTCAGCTATTTCTGGAGTATGCTTCGTGAGTACCATTAAATGTTACCTTAAGATTGGGATCCCAAATTGTTGGTTTAATTCTATAGATTTGTTTGTTTGTTGAATAGGCTTGGTTTCATTTAAATCATAAATTATAAATTTTTTTGAAAACAATGCTGAATAATCAGATTTATATTGTTTATTGGGATCAAGTACATTAATTACTTCTTCTTCATTGATAGCTTTAGCTAAATCTATAGGTGAAATACCACATTTATCTTTTTGATTTGGATCTTTTCCTTCAGATAACAATCGTTTGATGGCAACACTATCTCCTGCCATAACCGCAACATGTAGCTGACTAGCTTCTCTGGTGTTCCCATGATTGGATAATCGTACTGCAGCTATTCTGGTATTTTCTGTGGAATTTTCTATAAATCTTTGAATAAGGCTACAATTTAGGTCAAATCTTGTTACGTCTGCCCATAATGCTTGAAAACTTATAGAGTTATTACGTTGCATATAGAGTAAGCTACGTGTTATTTTTTGTATTTTATTGAATTTAAGCACAAAATTTATCCTCTTATAAAATTGTAGTATGGATTCATATTGAAACAGAGTTTTTTACTAGTGTATTAAATTTTAAGAACAATGTATGATTTCCAAGATGGCTATAACAACAAAAACTCCACCAGTCATAACAGTCGACGGCACCGCAGGTTCTGGCAAAGGAACCATCAGCTTAAAATTAGCAGAAGAATTAGGGTGGCATTTTTTAGATAGTGGGGTGTTATATAGAGCATTAGCATTGTTGTATATATGGCATGTAAATCAGAATCAGCAACAACCAGTAGATTTAGAGCAAATAGATTTAATTTTAGAAGAAAATATAATTACTAGTTTGACATTACAGTTAAAGGTTGATTTTCAAGCAAAAAAAATTTCTTTAATTTATCCAAATAATGAAATACAGGACATTACCACAGAGATCCGAAGTGAATTTTGTGGTAATCTAGCATCTAAATTAGCGCTTTTTCCTACAGTTAGGACAGCACTTTTAGCTAAACAAAGAGAGTTTCGTAAGAGCCCTGGTTTAGTGGCTGATGGTCGTGATATGGGAACAGTCGTGTTTCCTGATGCTGTAATAAAGTTTTTTTTAGATGCAGATGCTAAAGTTAGGGCCACTAGGCGTGATCTCCAGTTGAAGGCGTTGGGAGTTGGTGGTAATCTACATGACCGTATTAATGAACTATCTGAGCGGGATTTGCGGGACAGCCAACGTGTGGCGGCTCCTCTAATGCCTGCTACGGATGCGATAACAATAGATACTACAACGATGACAATCAATGAAGTATTTGGTATTGTAATGAACCAAGTTAAGTTGATTGTTTGATTATTTGAGGTAAGTGAACTATGGCCGAAACTGAGTTTGGTAAATTATTCGAAGAAAGTGTTGCAAACAAAATTCATTTGGGTGCATTGTTATCTGGTGAGGTTATAGAGATCAGCAAAGAGTACGTTGTAGTCAATGCTGGATTAAAATCAGAAAGCTATATTCCAATTAAACAATTTACTTCTGACAACGGTACACTAGAAGTAAGTGTTGGTGATTCGGTAGAAATTGTAGTGGAAGCCTTAGAAGATGGAATGGGTGAGACTCGTCTTTCTAGAGAAAAAGCTAAAAAAATCAAAGCATGGGATGATTTAGTTATTATTTACAAAGAAGGTAAGCTAGTTAAAGGTTTAGTAAATAGTAGGGTACGCGGTGGTTTTACGGTAGATATTGGCTTAGTTAAAGCATTTTTACCTGGTTCATTGGTAGATGTAAAACCAGTACGAGATAATTTAGATTTAGAAGGTAAAGAATTAGAATTTAAAATTATTAAAGTTGATCAAAAACGTAGTAATGTAGTTGTTTCTAGACGTTCAGTATTAGAACAAGATAATAGTGAAGACAGAAAAGCCTTAATAGAAAGTTTACAAGAAGGTCAAATAATTAATGGTGTTGTTAAGAACCTAGTTGATTATGGTGCATTTGTAGATTTGGGTGGTTTAGATGGATTATTACATATAACTGATATGGCATGGAAACGTGTTAAGCACCCAAGCGAAATAGTTTCTGTTGGGCAAGAAATTTCTGTAAAAGTATTAAAGTTTGATAAAGAAAAACCAAGAGTATCTTTAGGGTTAAAACAATTACAATCTGATCCATGGCATCAAGTGATTCAAGAATATCCAGTTGGCACTAAATTAATTGGCAAAGTAACTAACATAGCAGATTATGGTTGTTTTGTCGAAATCGATAATGGCGTAGAAGGCTTAGTATACGTTTCAGAAATCGATTGGACCAATAAAAACATCCACCCAAGCAAAGTTGTACAACTTGGTTCGGAAGTTGAAGTTATGATTATAGAAATTGATGAAGATCGTCGTAGAATATCTTTAGGTATGAAGCAGTGTATAGATAATCCATGGAGTGCTTTTGCTGAGCATCATAATAAAGGCGACAAAATAACTGGAAAGATTAAATCTATAACTGATTTTGGAATTTTTATTGGTTTAGATGGTGGTATAGATGCACTAATCCATTTGTCAGATTTATCTTGGGATGAGTCTCCTGAACAAATAGTGCGTAATTATAAAAAAGGCCAAGAGGTAGAAGCAGTAGTGCTATCTATTGATGTAGAAAGAGAAAGGATTTCTTTGGGCATTAAGCAATTAGAACAAGATGCTTTTATGCAATATGTTGAGCAGAATTCTAAGGGTGCAGTAGTATCTGGTAAAGTCGTATCTATTAATTCAACAGAAGTGATAGTTAATTTAATAGAAGAAGTGGATGGTTCTCTTAAAGCTAGCGAATTGGTTCAAGCCCATTCTAAATTAGCAGTTGATGATCAAATTGACGTGAAAATTGTTAATATTGATCGTAAAAACAGAACTATTCAATTAAGTGTTAGGACTAAAGATGATCCTAAAGATAAAGATCATAGTGCTGAAGACAATAATAATGTTTCTGCTAAGTTGGGAGACATTTTAAAAGAACATCTTAACAAGGGCAAAGAATAGGTAAAAACAAATGCAATCTACCTTAAAATTTAAAAATTTAGCAATAAAACGATGGCGTAGTATACGTTAAAATTTTATATAAATTTGATGACGAAGTTGGTCATATGCTAAATTTTAATTTTAAGGGGATTTAAAGTGTTTAAAAAGTCTAATAATAAAATATTTATTGCGCTTGTTACTATTTTTATATTTAGTCTAATTTCTGTAAGTTTTAAGCTAAATAAGCCAGCCTCGAATCTACCAATTATTGCGATCGCTAATTGGGGTCCTCATATATCTTTGCTAGAAACAATTTATGGCATCAAAGAAGAATTAAAAAATGTTAATTTTGAAGTGGCAGATGCTAATTTTGAATCTTCACTTATTATGCAGGTCTTATATAAGCTAAAAGCTCACAAACCAAAGGTTATGGTAGTACTTTCAACACCTGTTGCACAAATTGCAAAAAATGTTGTCAAAGACATACCAGTTGTTTTTGCGGACGTTACAGATCCAATCGAAGCTGGGTTGCTTATAGAACGTAACAAACCTCACGGTAATATTACTGGAGTATCTGATGCTCAGGACTTGCAAGTTTTTCTATCATTTGCCAAAACATTATTTCCTCATGCTAAAAATATAGGAATTTTATATTCTACTTCTGAGGCCAATGATGCAGCATTAATTAAAATGATGAAAGAGGCTGCTAAGTTATATGATATGCAGGTTGTAACAGTAGGTGTTGATCATGCAAGAGATCTACCACTTAGAATACAAATGTTAAATGGTAAAGTTGATTTTATTTATGTAGGTACAAGTGGTTCAATTCAACCTGCGTTGCCAGCTATTGTTAGTGAGGCGGATCGGATGAATATACCAGTATTCAATGCTCATTCAGATGCAGTGTTAAATCATTTAGCAGTTGGTAGCATGGGAGTGAGCCATCGTAAAATTGGTCATCAAGTAGCAAACATTATTAAATCTATTTTAAATGGGGAAAACATAAAAAATATAAAACCAATTTATCCATTGGCTGTTGATCATGAAGGATTTGTTAGCAAAAAAAGGGCTGAACAATATGGCATTAATATACCTACTGCTAAGAACATTACAGTTGTAGAGTAGTATATGTTATATATTGAAGGATTATATAAATCATGGGCTGGGATGTTCGCTCCAGTATTAAAAAACATCAATTTGCATTTATTGCCTGGTGAATTTTGTATATTAATTGGTAGTAATGGTTCTGGAAAATCTACTTTACTAAAAACTATAACTGGTGAATATAAAGTTGATACAGAGTGCTCAGACACATGCAGGATTAAATTAAACAAACAAGATATTACATTTATACCAATGCATTTACGTTCAAGATTAATAAGTAGTGTTTACCAGGATGTTACTAGAGGTATTATAGAATCTATGACTTTGTTCGAGAATTTAGTATTAAGTAAATTTAGAATTCAAAGAGCTGGGTATAAATTTTATAAACATTACGAGAAAAATCTTAGCCAACAAATTAAAGGTTTGTCGTTGGGTTTAGAAGAGTACATGCATAAACCAATGTCATCCTTGTCTGGTGGGCAAAGGCAAATAATAGCTACAATTATGGCTTCTATTCCAACCCCTAAATTATTATTGTTAGATGAACCAACTAGCGCATTAGATCCTAAAATTCAAAAACAATTAATGGAATATACTGTAAATTTAATTAACAAAAACAATATTACAACACTTATGGTAACTCATAATTTAGATGATGCTATTTTGTATGGTAATCGTTTAATTATGCTTCATGATGGTCAAATAGTTTTAAATCTAGATGCTAATAAAAAACGTTCTTTAACTGCGGCTCAATTATTAGGGTTGTTTCATAGCTATGAAGACTCAATGTTATTGCGAGGAAATTAATGTTTATAGAATTAATACCCATAGGGTTAGTTCAAGGTTTGTTATTAGCAATTGTTGCAATTGGTATTATGATTCCATTTAGATTATTAAATTTTCCTGATTTAACAGCAGAAGGAGCATATCCATTAGGTGGGGTTATATGTGCTGTACTCCTAACAGCTGGTTTTAATTCATGGATTGCTATGTTGATTGGGTGTGTTGCAGCAGGGCTTGTTGGTATGGGAACTGCATGGTTACATTTGCGTTTTAAAATAAATACTTTACTTGCTGGGATTATTTTAAGCACCATGATTTATAGTGTTAATTTAAGATTGATGGGCAAACCAAATATAGCATTATTTGATTATTATACATTATTTACAAGTCTTGCAAATAATATATCTTTAAAATTGTTGGTAATAACAGTTATAAATATAATAATTATTGTTCCATTGTTTGGCTTTTTGGTTACAGAAAAAGGCTTAAGTTTAAGAGCTGTTGGCTTAAATGCATTGTTTGCAGAAAGGCAGGCAATAAATATAAAATGGTATACATTATTAGGATTATTTATTGGTAATCTGTTATGTGGATTAGCCGGAAGTTTAGTTGTTCAATCTCAAAAGTATGCAGATGTTGGAATGGGTATTGGGATTGTGATCCACGCGTTAGCTGCATTAATGATAGGGGAGAGTATTCTTGGTAATAAAACATTATTACGGCAAATAATAGCTCCAATAATAGGAGCCATTATTTATCAACAAGTGCAAGGATTAGCCTTAAGTTTAGGCTGCTCCCCTTCGGATTTAAAGTTTATTACTGGATCTATTGTGTTATTAATGATGATATCTAAGTAGGCCTTGTATTTATTCACGTGAGTGGGTATTTTTTTAATTTATTGCGCACCATCCATGGAGTCCTTGGGCTAAAGGTTTTATGCTGTCAGGACTTCATAAATTAAAAAAATACCCACTCATGTGAATAAATACAGTTTTTGAAATGGCTCTTATTTACATTGCCTTAGCAAAATGTTCAGCGATTGGTTCCACAATTATATTATCATCACTTTCTAGCACCACTTCAAATTCTCTAATTTCTGGCAAGTAGTCACCAACTTGAGTGTCCCAAAGTTCTTTATACAAACCATCCTCATTTAATAAATCTTGATGAGTACCATCTTGGATAATGTTGCCGTGCTTAAACACTAAAATTCGATCCATGTTTAATAAAGTGGATAAACGGTGAGCTACGGTAATTGTAGTTTTGGATTGCATTAATTCTATTAGGCTATCTTGAATTTGTTGTTCTGTTAGAGAATCAAGTTGAGAAGTTGCTTCATCTAAAATTAAAATAGGAGCATTTTTTAAAATTGCTCTAGCAATTGCTATACGTTGGCGTTGACCGCCAGATAATTTTATTCCTCTTTCACCAACTAAAGTATTATAACCATCTGGTAGATTCATAATAAATTCATGGGCATGCGCCTTTTTAGCGGCTGTTATGATTTCGTCTTTTGTTACATTAGGATTATTGTAACCTATATTATCTATTAAACTGCGATTAAATAGAGGCGGATCTTGTGGAATCATAGTGATAGCTTTTCTTAAACTAGATTGAGTTACACGCCTAATATTTTGGTTGTCTATTAAAATTCTGCCGTTTTGTACATCAAATAACCTTAAAATTAAATTTACAAAAGTCGATTTACCACTGCCAGAATAACCAACTAGACCAATTTTTTGTCCAGGTTCAATTTGGATATTTTGATTTTTAAATAAAGGAGTCGTATTGTTATAGCTAAAATTAACATTTTTAAATGTTATGCGTCCATGCGTTACTATAAGATCAGTGGTTGTATTATGATCTTGAATATTGGCTTTAGAATCCATTATGTGCATAGCTTGAGAAATATTACCAAAATGTTCGGATGATTCACGTATGATTTTTAAATATACCCATAAATAATCAACCAGAGACATATTAATAGTTAGAATTAGCGCAAAATCACCAATGGTAACAGTTTTTTCTTGTAGGCCAACCACTAACCACCATAGGCATATAGTTTGTAATAAAATAAATGATCCACCTTGGAATGTATAGATTTTTAAAAATAACCAATCACGTTGTTGTTCCGCATTAACTGCCGCAGACATGTTTTGATCTAAGCGATTTTTTTCTAGGATTTTGCTGTCAAAAAGGCGTACGTTCATCATGTTAATTAAAATATCAACAATATTACCAAATACTTGCGATTTGGCATTGGCTGCTACGGAGGATAATTTATGAGCTTTATTAGATAGCTTGTATGACATACCAATAAATGAAATTACCCATAGGATTAAGATAATAGAAAATTTTGGATTTACCTGCCAAACAGCATAAATGGCAACAGCTAGCGACATAAACTGACTAAAAAATTGATCTATGCCAATTTTTAGTATGTGGCATACCCCATTAATTATGTCATTAATTTTATTGGCTAAACTACCAGCAAAATTATTCTGATACATAGCATGGGAGTGTTCCATCAAGCTTTCAACTATTTTAAGGCCAATTTGTTTTTTTAAATTTGGATTTATTATGATCCAGATCCGATCATAAAAACGTGTGATTATAGTCGTAATAGTAAAAGTTAATATATAAAAAATGACAGGTTTTAGTAGAAACTGTAAAGCTAAGGCACCATGGTCTGCGGTAGATATTTTATTAAGGATTACTTTTAATATATATGGTCGTAAGGATAAATCGATGGCTAAAAGTAAATTTATTACTAGTAACCCTACAATATGCCACCCCCATGGTTTAATAACCCTCATAAAAAAAGATAGTACTAAGAACTTATTAAGTTTAGTCTTTTTGGGTTGGTCCTCCTCTGCCGATGGTTCCTTATTAGACTTTTCTTCTAATATACTCATTCATCTTGCCTTATAAAAATCATATTTTGTTATAATTAAAACCAATTAGTTTAATCAATATAGATTTAATATAGATAATATTTACAATAATTTGTAACTATTGTCTATAAGTCCCATATAATATGTGTGTCATTGTGGTCTAGCGGCTATTTTTTTGATTTTTTAGCAAAATTTGGCAGCATAAAACTTAATAATACGCTGGTTACAAGTATAATGGATATGGTGCATAGGGTAACAATTATAGAAAACTGTAGTTCAAACAATAGTTTTAGTCCTATAAATATTAAAATTATAGCGATCCCTTGTTGTAAAAAAGTAAATTTGTGGATGCTAACTGCTAGAAAAAAATATAAAGCTCTTAGTCCTAAAATAGCAAAAATATTTGATGTGAAAATAATAAATGGATCATTTAAAATAGAAAGAATTGCAGGGATGCTGTCTGTCGCAAACATGACGTCACTTATTTCTATTAAAATCATAGCTAAAAATAATGGAGTTGCATATATTTTTTTATGTTTAGTAATAAAAAATTGTTCTTTGGTTATGGATGAGGTTGTTCTTAAGTATTTGTTACACCAAAGAACAATTAAATTATTAGTTAAACTGTTTTTTGAAGTAGATTTTTTGTCGTTAGAAAATAAAATTTTTCCACCAGAAAAAATCAAAAACACTCCAAACAAATATAATATCCAATGTAGTTTTGCGATTAACCACACTCCACCAAATATCATTAAAAACCGTAATATTGTGGCTCCAATAATCCCATAATTTAATACTAGCCTTTGATGGGTGTCAGGTATGGAAAAATATTTAAAAATCAAAACAAAAACGAAAAGATTATCTACTGATAAAGATTTTTCCAATAAATATCCAGTAAAAAATTCCAAAGCTTTTTGGTTAGCAATCGTTTGGTTAAAATTAATTTTTAAATAATACCATAAAATAAAATTAAAAATTAATGCAGCCATAATCCAACTAATAGAAATTATAAAAGCATTCTTAAAATTATTAATTTTAAATTTATATTTTTCTAAATATGAACCAATACCAAATAGGCTTGTTATAAAAATACATGCTATTATCCAAAGATGTGAATCGTGGGATATATTCATTTTAGCTCTCTTATCAATCTAGGTAATTCTTTTAGTAAATAAAACGGTACAGAAAGAATGTTATTTTCATAGGACAGCATATGTTGGGAAACTCTAACTCCAATTGTACTTTTTTTCTCTTCCATAAAAATTTTTAATGATTTTAGTTTTCCTGTTGTGCCAGACTTAACTTCAACTGGAATTATTTGACCGTCAATAATTGTTAAATAATCAATTTCAGCACTGCTGTTTTTTTGTTCTCTGATCCAAAAATATAGCTCAGGAATTAAATGTTGATCTTGATAAGCTAATAATTCTTGCCCAACTAATTGTTCAGCTAAGGCCCCATTATTTAAAAGCAACAGATCTTCTTGTAACAATAATTCTGGATCTAATCGACAAGCTCGTTTAACCAAACCTAAATCTAAAAATAATAATTTGAATTTTTTTTCATTTTGGCTAGTTATTAGTGGAAGACCAGATCCGCTAGAAGCATATATAAGATGTATAATACCAGCATGCATTAATTGGATTAAAGCAATTTTAATATTTTTTGGAGCAAGATCTGGACTAACATTTTTATATTTGAACCACTTAGCTACAAGTCCTGGTGCTTTTTCAAAAAGTAGTTGTAAATTTAAGTGAATAGTTTTTTTTGCATACTTGCCAAAATCTCCTCGATAAGAATCTAAAAGAGTACTTTGAATATATCCAGCTTCTAAAAAACTATTAGTTAATAGATATTTATTTAAAACAGCCGGCATCCCACCTAAAATAGTATACTCGCGCATTAATTTTAATAAATGTTGATGAATGGCTGGGCTAAAAGGTGTTTTTAAATTAATGTTTTTTAATTGTTCAAGAATGTTGGTCTGATTAGTAGCTTCTAAAAATTCTGTAAATGATATTGGTTGTAAGTATAAAAAGCCTATTCTACCAACTGGCATACGAAAGTTTTCATTATTTAACGTAAATTCTAATAATGAACCAGCTCCGATGACATGTAGTTCTGGCATTTGTTCTTTAAAGTATCTTAAAGCCATAATGGCTTTAGGGCATTCTTGAATTTCATCTAAAAAAAGTAAAGTTTCTCCTTGGGTAATTTTCTTGGAGCTTAATAATTCTAATTCACTAACGATTTTATTAGGTTCTAAGCTATCAAATGAGGAATGAAAATGAGGTTTTTGTTCTAGATTGATAGTAACCATGGAATTAAAATGATTTTTTCCAAATTTTTCAATAATATATGTTTTACCTACTTGCCTTGCCCCACGTAGCAATAATGGCATTTTGTCCTTAGAGTTTTTCCAGTAAAGCAGCTTTTTTTCGATATCTCTATTCATGGTTGCTGAATTTTTCGTGCATAAATGTATTTGATAGTATTATTATACACTAAAAATTAAATTTTTCCAAGGTTGATTTTTGTATTTTTTGCAATTTTTCCAAGGTTAATTTTTTCTAACTCGACTATTCCAATATGGATGTCGAAATAGTCAGCTGCAGCGTGTATATAGCTTAATCCTAGAAGAACATTTTAATAAATATCAACAAGTGGCCTTCAAATTCATGGCATAGCACAGGTAGAATTATTAACTATACAATTACAGCATCAAGCTGGGCAATTAATAGATTATAATAATCTGAAAAAAATCGTGTGCCAGATCAAACTATACGTTGCTGGGTTTCTTTACTAGGATCCCTATGTTATTGTTTTAAAATATCACCATTTAGCACAAATATTGCCAGAAGTTTAGTGAAAGAACCAAAATTGTATCTTTGGGATTGGTCTTTAGTAAAAAATAATGGCGCCAAAGTGGAAAATTTTGTTGCAAGTCATTTATTTAAAGCTGTAGATTTTTGGAACAATTTAGGTTTTGGTAAATTTAGGCTTTATTTTGCACGGGATAAAGATGGCTGGGAAGTGGATTTTTTAGTAACTAAAGATTTACAGCCGTGATTATTAATAGAAGTGAAAACATCTGCAACCGATTCGTTAAATAAAAATTTATTTTTCAATTAGCTTTTGATTTGCCATATGTAGATTATGATTTTAGAGATTTAATTGAACCTAAGATCATTCCGATGAAGACTTTTTTATCGCAATTAATTTAGAATATACCGATCAATCTGGAAAATTTACATTATTAAATCACAACCTACTTTTACTACCATAGCAGATGATATTGATCTGCTTCCAGAAAAAATGGCACTAAAAGATGCTAGGGATATATTAAAATTTCAACAAGAGTATGTAAATACTACTAAACAAGGTTATATCATTTGTAATACTCTATATGCTGTGGGGATTACAGATAATAATTGCGTGGTCATGATGGAGATGGACTAGATTATATTAAATTAAATTTTTGGAATAATAGTAAGTTCTCGGAGCGTATGTTTCTCGCTAAAATAAATTTTTTAAATAGTGCAATAGCACTGTATTAAGGCTTAATAAATACATAAAACAGTACTTTGGTTATTGATTATATAGTATTTGCTTTTATAAATTATTTAGTAAAAGACCTAACAAGAGTATTGATATATTTCAAGCAATTGGGTAAGATGACATTAAATCTGTAATTTAGGATTGAAAGATTTAAAATAATAATAAAACAATAATATGGTCTGATGTTTTTTTTAGGAGAGGTTTTATGGCGTTAAATCAACCGAATTTATTAAGTATAGCTAATGGTAATCAAATATTTCAAGCTGGTGTTGGTGCTCCAGCAGGTGGTGGCGTTAGAGTTGCATGGGCTAATGGTCCTGCTGATAATGCTGTGCAAGTAGAGATGACTCGTCTTTTAGTGGGCGTTCCTTTAGGTGGTGGAGGCGTTGCTGCTGATGCTGGGTTGTTAGTTGAAGTAGCTAGGCATAATTTGACTGATTTAGCAGTGCTTCAAGCGTTAAGATTACTTCCAGCAGCAAATGATGTTAACGTAATCAATGCGATTATGGCAAAAGATGCAGCGTTGGTTGGTGCTCCAAACAAATTACAACAAGTAGATTTGTTAGCGTTAGCAGGATTAAACAATGCAGCTCCGGCAGTATTAGTAGCGATTGATGCGCATGTTAACGGTGGTGCAGCAGATCCATTGCTACGAGCAATTTTGACAGCCAACGTTGGAAACATAAATGCAGCAGCATTGAATGCGAATACGCCAGCATTAGTATTAGCAGCATTGAATGTAGATAGAGTATTGGGAGCCAATTCATTAACAGCCCCAACATTAACCGCGATGTTAGCGCATGCAGATGTAGCTGGATTAGCAGCGATTGATGCGCATGTTAATGGTGGTGCAGCAGATCCATTGCTACAAGCAATTTTAAGAGCCAACGCTGGAAACATAAATGCAGCAGCAGCTGGAGCGAATACGCCAGCATTAGTATTAGCAGCATTGAATGTAGATAGAGTATTGGGAGGCAATCCATTAACAGCTGTAACATTAACTGCGATGTTAAATCATGCAGATGCAGCTGGATTAGCAG
>CAIJNR010000068.1 GCA_903822055.1 uncultured Francisellaceae bacterium
CTGGAATAACAAATTATGCTGTACTAAAAAAAATTATTGTTATAAAGGACGCAAGTGTTGCCAAAAGATAGATCCTACATTCCCTCCAATAGAAGCTGATCTGCATAACATTGTACCAGCGATTGGCGAATTAAATATTTTAAGATCCAACTATGATTTTGCTGAACTTCCTGATGTTAAGTCTAATCAATTTGGATCTTGTAATATTAAAATTGATAAAGTAAAACACCAAATAGAGCCACGTCACGAAGTCAGAGGTATTATTGCTAGAGCATACCTATATATGGAAAATATTTATAAGATTTCTTTAAGTACAGAACAAAAAAAGCTGTTTTTAAAGTGGAATAAAAAATATCAGCCCACAGATTGGGAAATTTCTTGGAACAAAAAAATAATTAAAATTCAAGGTAATGATAATTATTATATTTCTAACTATAATAAATAAAATAATTTTCAGGTAGAAAAATTAAAAAAATAAAATTAAATGCAAAATTAAGACAAGGCTTTAACTTGTAAACATAAACGACTTTTATGTCTGTTAGCTTTGTTTTTATGAATCAAGCCTTTATTAACTAATTTATCTAATACGGAACTTACTAAACTAAGCTCATTATTAGCTAATTCTTTATTTTTATTTTCTATAGCAGCAATCACCCTCTTAAGATGAGTGCGCATAGATGAACGCTGGCTATTGTTGTGTAAACGTCTTTTAGTATTTTGACGAATTCTTTTTTTTGCTTGGAGTGTATTTGCCAATTTAATACCCTATTTAATTTTTGATCTTTAAAATTAATGAATTATCAATAATCGTGAGGTATAATTTTGACATAATATACTCAGTGCTGTCAATGATGGGGTGCCATCATGCCACCAAATATAGAACAATGATACCAACAAATTATACAGGTAGATAACTTGCTAAATTCTGAATCTTTAAAAAAAAAATCAACTGGATCTTTAACTAGGCATTCATTATCTTCTGGTTTTGCTACATTCATATCTAGGATCTCTGGATTTATAAGAGACATAATAACTGCTAATTTATTTGGAGCAACGATTGGTTACGATGCTTTTATTTTAGCATTTCGCATACCTAATTTAATGCGAAGATTATTTGCAGAAGGTGCTTTTTCTCAAGCATTTGTGCCAGTTTTTGCTGAATATACTGATCAAAAAAACCCGCAAGAAATAAAATTATTTATAAATAAAATAGCTGGTAATTTAACAATGGTACTAGTGATAGTTACTATGTTAGGGATGTTTTTGGCTCCATGGTTAATTAAAATTGCGGCTCCTGGCTTTGCTAAAGGGTTTTCAGAAAACCCAGAAAAATTTGTAACGGCTGTTCATATGTTACAAATTGTTTTCCCATATATATTATTTATTTCTTTAACGGCATTAGCGGCTGGGATTTTAAATTGTTATCATCAATTTATAATACCAGCGTTTACTCCAGTGTTATTAAATATTAGTTTAATTGGGTTTAGTTTAATATTATCTAAAAAAATCACCCCACCAGAATTAAGCTTAGCATGGGGAGTATTAGTCGCTGGTATACTACAGCTAGCTTTTCAATTACCGTTCTTATATAAACTGCGTTTATTACCAAAATTGACTATTAATTGGAGCGATCCTGGGGTTAAAAGAATATTGCTTTTAATGATCCCAGCAATTTTGGGAGCAGCTATTGGTCAAATTAATATATTAATAGACAGCGTGTTTGCATCTTTTTTAACAACAGGCAGTATAACTTGGTTATACTATGCAGATCGCTTAATGGAATTCCCTCTTGGGGTGTTTGGAGTGTCTTTTGCTACAGTTATTTTACCACAATTATCTAGAAGTTTTGCCAGTAAAAATCATAATCAATTTAATGTCATTTTAGAGTGGGGGGTTAAATGTGCATTATTAGTAGGGATCCCCTCGAGTTTAATTTTGTTATTACTAGCTGAACCTATTATTAGTACTTTATTTTTAACCGGTAAATTTACTAATCATGATGTAATAATGTGTAGTCAATCTTTAATGGCTTATGCTTTTTCTGTATTAGGGATTATGTTAGCCAAAATTTTTTCTAGCGGATTTTATGCACAAGGAGATTTAAAAACTCCAGTTAAAATAGGCGTCATGGTATTGTTAGCTAATATTATTTTAAATAGTATATTTACGAAATATTTAGCTCATGTTGGTATAGCGCTAGCAACATCAATAGTATCTGTGTTGCATGCATTTACGCTATATGTTTTGTTAGTTAAACGTGGACTTAAGCTGCCAAATTTATCTCAATTTAATATGGAGTTGTTTTTGGCTGTAGGTGCGTTAACATTCTTCTTGTGCTTTTATCCACCAGAAATGTCTAATTGGTTAACATGGACTGTAAAATATAAAATTTTAAAATTAAGCGAGATATTGTGTTTATCAGCAGCCGTATATGGCGGTACTTTATGGATAGCTGGATTTAGATGGAAAAATATTTTAGTAGGTGGTTATTAATGAATAATAATGAAAAAAAACTTTTTGATTATAAAGACACTTTAAATTTGCCAACAACAAATTTTCCAATGAAAGCTAATTTAGCAAATGAAGAACCTAAAACTTTACAATTTTGGCAACAAATTGATTTGTATAATTTATTACAAAATGTACATAAAGATGATCAAGTTTTTATTTTTCAGGATGGTCCACCGTACGCTAATGGTAGTATTCATTTAGGACATGCGTTCAATAGAATTTTGAAAGATTTTATAGTTAAAAGTAAAAATTTAAGTGGTTACAAAGTACCATTTATTCCCGGCTGGGATTGTCATGGATTACCAGTAGAAATAAAAGTTGAAAAAGAACTTAATAAACAAAGCCATCAAATAGATCCAGTTTTATTTATTTCTAAATGTCGAGAATATGCTGCCAGCCAAATTGCTATTCAAAAACAACAATTTATCAGATTAGGAGTAATTGCGAATTGGCAAAATCCGTATGTGACTATGGACTTTAAATTTGAAGCAGCGGTGATGCGTACTTTAGCTAAAGTTATGACGAATGGCCATATAACAAGAGGAGATCGTCCGGTACATTGGTGTGTAAATTGTGGTTCTGCGTTAGCTGAAGCTGAAGTTGAGTACAAAGAAAAAAAATCTCCATCGGTTTATGTGACATTTAATTGTAAAAATAAAACCAGCATATTATCCAAATTCAAATTAGATTTAAACGATATTTTAGAAAACTCACAGATTTCTGTAATAATTTGGACAACAACTCCATGGACTTTACCGGCTAGCCAAGGAGTAGCGGTTAACCATTCGTATAATTATTGTTTATTACACAGCAAGAAATTCAATAGATATTTTATATTGGCAGAAAATTTAGTAGAACAGGTTACAACTGATTTAGAAATTAATGACTATCAAAAAGTGGCTAGTTGTGTTGGCAAGCAATTAGAGCATATTTTATTACAACATCCATTCTATAGTCGTGATGTGCCTATAGTTTTTGGTGAGCATGTGACTTTAGATGTCGGTACTGGATGTGTGCATACAGCACCAGCTCATGGTCACGAAGATTATATAGTTGGTAAAAAATATAATTTACCAATAGAAAACTTTATTAATAACCGAGGTTGTTTTTTAGAACACACGGAATTGTTTGCCAATTTACATATTAACAAAGCAATTCCAGAAATCATTGAAACTCTTAAAAAAAATAACAATTTATTAGCCAGTACGGAAATTTTACATAGTTGTGCGCATTGTTGGCGTCATAAAACCCCGGTTATTTTTATGGCAACTCCACAATGGTTTATTAGTATGGAAAAAAATCATCTACGATCCGTGGCGTTAGCCGAAGTTAATAATGTACGCTGGTTTCCTGCTTGGGGCAAAACTCGTATGGAATCAATGTTACCTGCTGGTCGTCCAGATTGGTGCATTTCTAGACAAAGAGCGTGGGGAGTACCAATTCCATTTTTTATCCATAAAGAAACTGGAGAACTACATCCAAATCAATTAGCTTTAATAGAAAAAGTGGCACAAAAAGTATCCATTAATGGAATAGAAGCATGGCATAAATTAGATCCACAAGAATTATTAGGTGACGCAAGTGATAATTATATAAAATCCACAGATGTGTTAGATGTATGGTTTGAGTCTGGTACAATTAATTGTTGTATAAATGATACTCATCCAGAAATGCAAAATTATGCAAATTTATATTTAGAGGGATCTGATCAGCATCGAGGTTGGTTTCAATCTTCATTATTAGTTTCTGTTGCGGTTAAAAATAAAGCACCATTTCAAGAAGTGTTAACTCATGGTTTTGTATTAGATGCTTCTGGTAATAAAATGTCTAAATCATTAGGTAATATTACAGCACCAGAAGATATTATAAATAAATTTGGTGCAGATATTTTACGTTTGTGGGTTGCAACTACAGACTATAGTGGTGATCTTAAAATTTCAGAAGAAATTTTGAAGAGAGTTAGTGATTATTACCGTCGCATTCGTAATACTGCTAGATTTTTATTGTCTAATTTGCATGATTTTGATGCAAGCAACAATATCATACCAGCAGCTCAAATGTTGCTTTTAGATCGTAGAATGCTAAGTGTGACCATGAAATTACAAGAAGAGATCTTGCAATATTATTCTGAATATAAATATCATTTAGCATATCAAAAAATTCATAGTTTTTGTGTGGAAGAATTAGGTAGTTTTTATTTGGATATTATTAAAGATAGACAATATACTTGTAAAACAAATTCTATTCCAAGACGATCTGCGCAAACAACTTTGTATTATATATTAGAGGCGTTGGTTCGATGGATAGCACCAATTTTAAGTTTTACTGCAGAAGAGATCTGGCAATATATGCCGAATCAAAAAGAACAATCAGTATTTTTAAGTGCTTGGTTTAACAATTGGCCAGATCTGTCTACTAGTTTTTTAGGTGATGAAGATTTTTGGGAAATTATTTTGTCCGTTAGAAAAGAAGTAAATAAACAAATAGAAATTGAGAGAAATTCAGAACGTATTGGCTCTCCATTAGAAGCTGATGTGATTATTAATTGTAATTCCGAAGTGTTTAAAGTTTTAAACAGTTTACAAGAAGAACTTAAATTTATGTTAATCACATCGACCACTAAAATTATTTTAGATGAGACACAGAAATTCTCTGTAATAGTGCGTTGTTCTAATAATCCAAAGTGTGCACGTTGTTGGCATCGGGTAAAAAAAGTTGATGATGTATGTTTGTGTGACAGATGTAAAATTAATTTAACTACCAAGGATGGTGAAATAAGAATATATGCTTAAAAATATATTATTAGTAATAATTACAGTTGCAATAGATCAATTTGGAAAAGTATGGGTTGTACAAAAACTATCTTCTTACGAAACGTTACCAATTTTTGATGCTAAATTTTTTGGATTAAATTTATTTTTAACCTATAACACTGGGGCTGCATTTGGGTTGTTTCATGATGCGAGTGGTTGGCAAAATTATTTATTTTTATTAATTGCAATAATTGCAACTTGTAGTATTTTATATTTGTTTATTACTAATCAAGTTACTGATAACGTAGAAAAACTGTCTTTGTTATTAATTTTAAGCGGTGCAATTGGTAATCTTTTGGATAGAATGATATATGGATATGTTATAGATTTTATCGATGTGTATGCGGCAAGCACAAGTCGATCTTTTCATTGGTATACATTTAATATTGCGGACAGTGCAATTTGTATAGGGGTGGCGTTGTTGTTGTATAGAAATTGCTGCTTGAGTTTTAGCAGAGGAACCTAACAATTACCATTTGATGAAACCTTTTAATTATGTTTAGAGTAAGCTTAATCAAATTTATTATTATGGATTATATAAATAGGGATATTATTTATGCCATTGAACGCAGATCTATTAAAACAATTAGCTGGCTTGGAAATATTTATTAGTCAAGATGATTTAGACTGGTTTATAAATAAATGCGCTAGTTTTCAAAATGAACAAAATACCGATGAAATTACATCATATGCCAAAGAAGAAATATGGCGAGATAAACATGTATATAACGAATTAAATCGCATTAAGAAACAAGAAGGAGCTTTTCCTAAAAATATTACTAAAGCATTACTAAAAGAGGTTATCTTTCATATTAAAATTAATTTAGAAGCATTAGGAGCAGCTATAAACAATCCTAATGCTAATGATACCAATATAATTAATACAATCCTTAAACGTGATACTACTTTTCTTAATTGGCAGGCAGGAGTGTTGAGTACAGAACATTTAATAGTTTTGGCTAGATATAATAACACTAGTTTTGAAGACTTGAGCACCATAGTAAAGCATATAAATTCAAACAAAGAAGTTATAGAAGCAATAGAAGCAAGGAATGCCAAATTTATTTATATAGAGCAGATTTTACAAATGAATGCAGCAATAAAAGATAAATTATTTATGGATACTCTTAAACCAACTCCTGTAGGCTTACATCCGTACCATTGTTGGCGAGCAAAAAATATTATTGCTGCAGTAATGTTGCATGATAATAAGAATTTAAGTTTGGGTACAAAAGATGAAATTCGTTATACAATATATGCAACTGATGTTTATACAAGAAAGATGATTTATAATAGTCTCACTACATCTTCACAAGATTTGTGGAATTGTTATGATCAATTTTATAAAGGATATTATGGATTTATGTTTAATTCGCATTGGCCTTTAGAGCATTTAGCAGAAGAAAACCCAGGAAAATCAAAAAAAATAGATTTTTTAGAAAACAGTAATGCTGCAAAAAAATTAAAACCTAATTAAGATTAACGAAATTAAAAAGTATCAAATCTGAGATTAATTAAATTTAAACCAGGGCCGTTCAGCGAACAGTGAATTTGCTAATTTAGGCCTAACCCAAACACTCTCAACTATAAGTCACGCTTACCACAGCCCTCTCCAGCTAACGCTGGTAGAGGGCGGAAACATTAATATTAATAAAGATTCAATATATCTTATAAAAAA
>CAIJNR010000069.1 GCA_903822055.1 uncultured Francisellaceae bacterium
AATATTTAAAGGTATTTTTACGAATCAAGATGATTCTTATACACGAACAATTGGTTATATTTGAGGAGAAGTATTGTGCCGATACTTAATTTAAATTGGGTTGGCGGCAACCCACCATTCAATATTATTCATCATTTATCACGGCTTGCAGAGATGCTTGAATCACAAAAAGAAGAAAACGGATTATTTTGTCCTTGCCTATGTATAGATCGACAAGCCTTAGATTTATTGATACAAAATAAAACATTAAATGAATCAATATGCTCAGTAGTACAAGAACCTTCTATTGGCTTTGATCAACAATTATTACAAGCTATAAAAAATATAATAGAACCATATTCAGAAAATCTTTCAAATTTGAATGGTACAATGCAATTTTTGCAAATGAACAAAGAGCTAGTAATCAATGGAACTGAAAAAATGTACCTACCTCTATAGTCGTATGGGAAGATTTAGAAGTTGCTTTAAAAGGACAATTACTTAAATCTTTGAGTGAGGAAGAGGTTAATAATATATTTTCAATTATAAATTTTGCACGAAATATGGAACATAAGCTCCCTATCCCTCAAGTTGCATCTGATATTATTCGTATATTACAATTACTGGCGTTTCCAGGCAGCATGTATGTTGACATAGCAGACGTTGGTTTAAAACGTTTACCTACGGCAGATGATATACCTCCTAAAGCTAAAATTGCATGCAGAATGGTTACAGATATGGAACGAGATGAAGATAACCCAGATGAATATATAACACGTATAATCCAAGAGAATGATATATTATATGTAGATGATCAAGATTATTTAATACGGATATTAAAATGTATTGCTCAAAGATTTGCTAAAAGATCTCTAAATCTAGAAAAATATTATGAGGCTGTAATAAAACAGGCTGAGGAACCTTTAAGTTTGCCGTGCTTCGGAAGAAGCAGCATTAAAGGTTATCAAATGAGAGTGAATAAATTTTGTGCTTTACTAATATTTGATTCAAAAATCAGGAAAGATTTTTTAGAAATAATAGGTGAAGGCAGTAAACAATCCCCCTTTCCTTTCGGAGAAACAGACTGTTTTTATGAGTGTTATGGGGGTATCTCTTTAAATATAATGAATATTATTAGACTGACTCTTCAAGAATTAATTGGTGAATTATCTTTCGGAGCTTTTTCTCATATTACTGCTCAAGCATATGCCACTTATAAAAAAGGTTCATTTTATGGATTAAGGCCTGCTGGAGATGGGAAATTAGAACGAGAAGTTTTTACAGAACAAGCTTTAGTAGGAAAAAGTTTTTCTTCTTGGAAAATGCCAGGAGAAAGTTTATTACATTTGGTTCAGTTTTGTGATGATGAAATTAATAAAGAAGGACGATTAGCTGTACATTCTATGTGTGAATTATATAAGATATATAAAAAATACCTTCCTTTTATTAAAGATATTAAAAGAGATGATATAGGAGAAAAAGCAACCAGAACATTTGAAGAAATGAAACAAAAAATACAACCGTTACTTAGATCATCTATTACTTTATCCTTATATAGCTATAAAACTTCTACTTTAACGCTTCCAGAGGGTGAGGCAAGTTCAAGTAGTAGTGGTATGGAAGTAAAAAAAGACGATACCCAAGCAAAAACCATGAAGTTTGCATGATAATAATGCCCACAAAAATGGAACTGTTTAAATGTTACATTATGTTATTTTTTTTTGAGATTTAAGTCCTTTATTATTTTTATTTATACTTAAATTAGCTGCATTCATAATTGTTTGCTGACCATACTGAAATAACGCACTAGAAGTATGTGCTTGGGATGATAGTAATAACGTTCGTGACAATGTGGATGACGTACCAGATGATGTGGCAGTACATGGATCTGTCTCTTTTGACTCAACTGGGGACAGTGGATCTGAATGCCTTGGATCTCTTAGATCTTTTGATTCAACATGTAAAGGAACTACCTCTATTTGCTCAGCAGGTGTTGGTAATGGATCTGGTTCTGTTATCTCAACTTGCGATAAGATCGGTTCTTTATCTTTTAACTCTACTTGTGGTAAAACTGATAACTCTATATCACAACCTTGCAATATCGGGTTTTCTGTCAACAGACCACCTTTTATTTCTTCAAATGGCTCAATAGCAAGATCACTACTTGCTTCACTTCCATACAATTGTTTATGTTTTTGCGCTTGCTCGTAATTAGTTTTTTGTTCTTCGATTGCTCTATTTAATTTTTTTATGTCTTCTACAATTTCTTGAATACCAACCGATTGTTCCATTAAGGCAAGTTTTGATAATAATCCGCTTAATGTGGTGCTTAGATAATCCAATTGAATAATATTTAGATCCTCTTGATTATTATGATCGACTATTACAATAGTACGCATCATCCGTATAGTATCAGCTAATATCTTAGCCGATGACTCGGCATGAGCATGAACAAACTTTACTGGTTCACTTAAAATAGCGCTTTGTTCTTGTAAAAATTGATTTAACATTATCTTAAACAAAGCTTCTTCTAAATAAAGAAGCACCTTGGTTTTATTATCATCTGGTTGCGTCGATTCTAAATTTATAATATATGCTGTATAGCTTAAACGATCTAACATAAATGATACACAATTGGAAAAAACTATTAATATTGCATCATATGATCCTTTTTGAGTATTATTTTGTACCCCCCTTATAGTTTCTATTCTTTGTTTTTCTAAATTAATCTTTGTTCTTATCTCTGATAATTGTTTTTTTAATAGCTCGCTTAATTGATTCTCTAATTTTTTGCTTATATCAATTACAGTTAGCGCCTCAGGATCTGCAGTTAATGTTCTAGAAAATTGAGTTCTTAATTCATCATCATTATTAGATAATATTTTTTCTAATAATCCTATAAATTTTGTAGCAGCCTCAACTTTATAGCCAGTTAAAGTGATATTTTGCCCAAGTAATTTATGAACACCAAACATCAAGCTTTGACGAAAACTCATGCTTTGATTCTCTTGAGTAAATTTCTGATTTTCTTCAATATATTTTTTAATTAATTTAATTGGGTAATCTAAAAGAGTATTAATTAATGGCATAAAGTTATCCCTCATTTTATACACACAATAATTACAGCACATAATATAATTAATGCAAAAAAAGAAGATAGTAGCCCTTTATTTACTAGGCACCATAATACAAGATGAAACAGAAGAGATGTCGGAATCATCACTTTGCATAGATAAATTTTGATCTATATTGTTATTAGAATTGTTAGAACGTTCTACATATGATTCATGCTCTGGTTCAACATTTGGATCTGATTTCGGATCTGATTCATGAATAACCGTATCTATAATTTTACCAAGCCCAATTACTGCGTAGATCCACATAATAATTGCTACAAATATAATTACTGCGATATAAGGAACCGTATTCGAAATATCTCCAACTAACATAAATAATATTAAATAAACTAACGCTCCCCCACATTTGCCAAATCTAGAAGCCAACCCGTCCACTACAGCCTTACTTTTACGTTGATTTTCTTTGGATAATGGAATAAACGCAATTTCTTTAGTTTCATCAAATACAGTATATTTGCATGCCCTACCGAAACAAATTTGTAGTGTTCCTAAAAACAAAAAGAAATTAGCTGGATTAGATATAAACGTAGAAACTATACTAACGAACAAGCTACCGTTAAAAACTATCCCCGAGAAAAATCCAACACTTGTTACTAACCAAATAACCGGAGTAATTAAAGCAGTAATTGTCCAACCACAATAACGGATCACGTTGCCAGATAAAATAAATGCAAATAGCACCGCAATGACTCCAGTTATCGACGTAACTTTACTCATGTAAGCATTAAAATCTTTACTGCTTTGATACACTTGCTGAACTTGGGCTGTCCACATAGTTTCAGATAAATTATAAACAATATTATAACCTATAACGATAATTACTATATATGTTAAATACTTAGAATTAGCTAAATATTTAAAACATTCTACTAAAGAAATTTTATTAAACTTTTTAGGTATTTGTAAACTTTGTATATTTTCTAAATGAAATACAGATCTATTTAACCAATAAAATAAAGCTATAATTAATATACCGAAAACCAATACCGCACTTAATTGGTAAAATACCCATTGATTAGCAGGATCAAACGGTAGTAACGGGTTATAGGCAACTTTACGAACCACATTTGCAAACAAACCAGAAAATATTCCAGATGAATTAGCACCTAAAGCAAATATTGCATAAAATCGTTTAGCTTCGTCAACCTTAGTAACTTCGTTAGCAAAGCCCCAAAACAAAGTGGATAAAACCACTGTGCTCCACATTTCTGATAGAACATAAAACATACTTAAATTAAAATGTCTTATTACTGCAATAAATCCTTTAAAACCTGGTCCCGTTAAAATATTATCTTTTAAATAATCAGCCAAGCAATCTAATCGTAAATATTCGTGATTCGGATATAAAACTAATAAAAATAAAGTAAAATAAAGCAAAAATCCAGTTAATATAGTATAAAAAACCTGTTCTCGGCTAAATTTATTAATTAATTTAGTGAATATATAGGTTAACAGTAACGCGCCAGGCAGTACCCCACCAATTTTCAAAAAAGATATTATTTCAGCCCCAGATCCTTTGGCAGTTACGATAAGAGCAATCTTCATGGCTCGTAACAAGTTATAAACAAAAGAAATTAAAAAAAATAATATAAACATTGGAACAAGTTTTTTTAGCTCATAATCATATATTGGCCAAAAAAAGTTCCTAAGCTTTCCGAAGGGCTTGGGTTGTGACTGCTGTATCTGTTGCATAGTTTACTTGCTATTTTTGATCTGTAATTTATAAACGCAAACAAATAATTTTCTCTTAAAAATAATGTAATATTTTTAAGCAGATTCTTTTAAACTTTGGACACTTCTATCAAGTAATTCTACTATCGCCATTGGAGCACTATCACCTTTACGGAAACCACATTTTAAAATTCTTAAATAACCACCAGGACGCAATTTAAATCTTTGTCCTAAATTAGTAAATAATTTAGCGACTAATTCTTTGTCTCTTAATTTAGCAAAAGCCAAACGTCTATTACTAACGGTATCTTGTTTTGCTAAAGTTATTAAAGGTTCAATTACTCGACGTAATTCCTTAGCTTTTGGTAATGAAGTTTTAATTAATTCATGCTGAATAATAGATTTTGCCATATTCAACAACATCAATCTTCTATGACTAGAATTTCTGCTTAAATTTCTACCACTATTTTTATGTCTCATAAAACACCTCTATTGTTTAGCTGCAAGCGTAACTTCACCGCCAACTGGCCAATTTTCTAACTTCACTCCCAAAGATAAACCTTTAGAGGCTAAAACATCTTTGATTTCTGTAAGAGATTTTTTACCTAAATTAGGAGTTTTTAATAACTCGACTTCTGTTTTTTGAACTAAATCACCAATTTGATAAATATTTTCAGCTTTTAAACAATTAGTAGATCTAACTGTTAACTCTAAATCATCAATTGGACGTAATAATAAAGGATCAATACTAAAAGTTTCTACTTTCTCTGGTTCTTTCTTTTGTTCGTCTTGTAATTCTATTAACACTGCTAATTGATTATTTAAAATTTTAGCAGCCGTACGTATAGCATCTTCAGCACTTACAGTACCATTAGTTTCTACGTCAATTATTAATTTATCCAAATCTGCTTTATTACCAACACGAGCATTTTCTACTCTATAACTAACCTTATCAATAGGACTAAAAGACGCATCTAAATGCATCCATCCTAATGGTTTAACTTCATCTTTAGAGGACCAACGTTGATTAGCAGGTTCATAACCACGACCACGAACTACCTTGACAGTCATATTTAACTCGCCATTATGAGCCATGTTAGCTATAACATACTCTGGATTACAAACTGTAACATCGTGAGGTAATTGAAAATCACCAGCCAATACTGGACCTTCACCTTTTTTATGTAATACTAACTCAACCACATCTCTACCTTCTAGTTGAAAGTAGACTCCTTTTAGGTTTAGTAAAATATTAATAATATCTTCTTGTATACCTTCTTTAGAAGAATACTCGTGTACAACACCTTCTATACTAACCTCAGTAATGGCACAACCAGGAATAAAAGCTAACAATACGCGTCTTAATGCATTGCCTATAGTGTAACCTAGCCCTCTTCCTAATGGACCAAGAGTAACTGTTGCTTGATTAGAATTATGCTCTTGTACGCTTATGATACTTGGCTTTAATAACCCATTAACAGTCTCTGCCATTAACTATCTCCTACAAATTTAAACAAAAATTTAAACAAATTTATCAAAAAAATTACTTGGAATATAATTCCACTACCAATTGTTCATTAATATCTGATGGTAAATCTTTTCTATCAGGATATCTTTTAAAAACACCGCTCATTTGTCCAAGATCTACTTCTAACCAATCTGCAAATCCTAAGCCTTCTGCAACTCGCAATGCATCTTTAATTCTAACTTGAGATTTACTTTTTTCTCTTACTTCAATGATGTCACCTGGTTTTACAGAATAAGACGGAATATTAACTACTCTAGCTACAGACTCATCCCCAGCTTGTTTTACTAATATGGATTTATGACGAACTAATTGCCGAGCTTCAGCTCTAGTTGATCCAAAACCCATACGGTATACTACGTTATCTAACCTGGTTTCTAAAATTAATAATAACATCTCACCGGTTGCTCCTTTGAGCTTGGATGCCACTTCATAATAACGACGAAATTGCCGTTCTAAAACGCCATACATGAACTTCATCATTTGCTTGGCTTTAAGCATAGAACCGTATTCGGAAGTTCTACTCTTTTTTGCTCCATGCTGACCGGGAGGATGAGATAGTTTGCATTTAGTTTCAATATCTCTACCGCCTAATTTTTTTAAAAAAATATCAGCCCCAATTCTTCTGGTAACTTTACATTTTGCGCCAATACGTCTTGCCATAATAAATAAGCCCTTATTTCTTCTTTAGGATTTTCTAAACTCTACGTTCTTTACTAGCTCTACAACCATTATGCGGAATACCAGTGGCATCCGTTATAGATAAAACTTTAAAATATGTTGCTAATGCCCTTGCCGCAGCTTCTCTACCAGGACCAGGACCTCTAATGATAATATCAACAGAAATCATATTGAAATTTTCTTTCACGAATTGAGCCACGTGCTGTGCTGCAATTTGTGCTGCATAAGGAGTACTTTTTCTAGATCCTTTAAATCCTTGACTACCAGCAGATGACCCACTAAGTTTGTTTCCTTCGGTATCTGTAATATGTACTAAAGTATTATTAAAAGTAGCTATAATATACACTTTACCGCTAGAAACTTTTCTTTTAGCTTTCTTAGGCTTCTTTTCTCCGGCAGCTGATTGTTTATTAGATTGCTTTTGCGTATTTGATTGACTAGCCATTATCGTTCCTAAATTTTATCATTTTATTTGGAAGTTTTTATTTATCAGCGCCTCTTTTATGCCCTTTAGCTGTACGAGCATTAGTTTTAGTTCTTTGGCCACGTACCGGCAATCTACGTCTATGCCTTAATCCACGATAACACTTTATATCTTTTAGCCTTTTAATATCCATGGATACTTTTCTACGTAAATCACCTTCAACTTGAAACTCACTAACTGCTTGTTGTATCGATTTGATCGCCTGTTCCGTCAACTCAGATACTTTAGTAGCAGGATTTAGATTGATTTTCTGACAAATTTGTAAAGCCCTAGTTAAACCAATTCCAAAAACGCTCAACAATGCTATTTTAATATGCTTTTTAGGTGGCAAAATAACGCCAGCAACACGAATCATTAACTACAACCTCTCTTCATATAAAGAAAAAAACTCAAATATCAATTTGAGACCGCTAAGGCTAACTATATTTAACAAAATAGTCAAGCAATTACCCCTGTCTTTGGTTATGTTTACGAGTTTTTTTACAAATAACCCTCACAACCCCTTCTCGTCTGATAATACTGCAATCAGAGCATATTTTTTTTACTGATGGTCTAACTTTCATAATATTCCCCCAATCTTAATCTTAATTAACCCTTCCTACAACTTCACCTTCTCCTATTTATGGGAGAGGGCCGGGGATGAGGTCACCCAATCTTTAACTTTGCTTTACGCATTAAGCCTTCATATTGATGCGACATTAAGTGTGCCTGCACTTGTGCCATAAAATCCATAACTACAACTACAATAATTAATAATGAAGTTCCACCAAAATAAAATGGCACATTTAAAAATAATACTAAAAATTCTGGCATCAATGATACAGCAGTAATATAAATCGCACCCATTATAGTCAATTTAGACATAATGTCATCTATATAGGCAGCTGTTTGCTCTCCAGGACGAGTTCCAGCAATAAATGCTCCAGATTTTTTTAAATTATCTGCAGTTTCTTTAGGATTAAAAACTAATGCAGTATAAAAAAAACAAAAAAATACAATAGCTATACCAAACAAAGCAATATACAAAGGTTGACCAGGACTTAGTGCCGCACTTATTTTTGTTAAAAACCCAACCGAATCATAAGATTTACCAAACCATTGCGAAATAGTGGCTGGAAATAAAATAATGCTGGATGCAAAAATCGGAGGTATAACTCCTGCCATATTGATTTTCAAAGGTAAATGACTTTTTTGTGCTGCATACCCCTGTCTTCCTTGTTGCTGCTTAGCATAATTAACTGTGATTAAACGCTGCCCGCGCTCTACAAAAACTACTACGGCTATAACGGTTACCAGCATCATTAATAAACCAATCAAACCTAAGGCGTGTAAATCACCTTGCCGTACACGCTCTAAAGTGTTAACAATTGCATTTGGTAAATTGGCAACAATCCCAGCAAATATAATCAAAGAAACTCCATTACCAATACCGCGTTCGGTAATTTGTTCCCCTAACCACATTAAAAACATAGTTCCAGTAACTAAGGTAACGCAAACTGTAACATAATAAATTGCATTCGGTTCGATGCTAGTTGTAGACATAAATTTGGCCATACCAACAGACTGAAACGTTGCTAACGCTAACGCTAAATATCTAGTGTACTGTGATATTTTCCGTTTACCATGTTGCCCTTCTTTTTTTAATTGCTCTAACGTTGGCCATGCCATACTTAACAATTGCATAATAATAGAAGAAGAAATATATGGCATAATTCCTAGGGAAAAAATAGTCAACCTAGATAAAGAACCACCAGAAAATAAATTAAACAGCCCAAAAATACCACTACGACCAGTCGCAAATAATTCTGCTAATTTACTTGGATCTAAACCAGGAACTGGAACGTGCGCACCAATCCGAAAAATTATTAAAGCAGACAATAAAAAAATCAATCTACGCTTTAACTCGGATAAACCTCCACCAGACATTTTTTTTTTACCAGTAGATGTTCTGTGAATACTAGACATGTTCCACTAACACTTTGCCACCCAATGCTTCTATTAGCTTTTGTGCCCCTTTAGTAACTCTTAGTGAATCATTAGTATTGACTACAAATGCATGTTTTACTTCACCAGTTGCTATAATTTTCACATATTTTATAGCGCTATTAATAAAATTAGCTGCTCGTAAAACATCTATCGTAACATCGATAGATTTAGAGTCTTTCTCGGTTTTACCAAGTTTATTTAAATCTGATAATCTTACTTCAGCTCTATGTAACATTTTTTTAGAAACAAAACCAAATTTTGGCATTTTTCTTCTATATGGAGTTTGTCCACCTTCAAAACCAACTTTATGGTAACCACCAGCTCTGGCTTTTTGTCCTTTATGACCCTTACCACAGGTTTTACCTAAACCAGATCCTATGCCTCTACCTAATTTTTTTGCTGCAGATTTAGAGCCAACAGCTGGCTGTATAGTATTTAAATACATTTCTAATCACCAACTTGTAATAAATAAGATATTTTACGAATCATACCACGAACACTAGGAGTATCTTCCAACTCAACCTGCTGGTTAATTTTTTTCAAACCTAAACCAGAAGCTGTAGCCTTATGAGCTTCTAACCTACCAATTAAACTTTTAATCAATTTTACTTTAACTTTCTTTTTAACTGCTTTATTAACCATAATTATTTTACCCTTTATCCCAAATATTTATTACCCTCCTTCGTTTCGAAGGAGGGTGGTGCCAAAGGCACCGGGTGGATGCGCCTTTATCCTTTCTTGCCTCTAGCGCCAGCAACCTGCTCTACATTTCGATTACGTTTAGCAGCCATAAATTCTGGAGAAACCATACTTTTTAAGCCTTTTAATGTTGCTAAAACAACATTAACTGGGTTAGAAGAACCGATACATTTAGCTAAAACATTTTGTACCCCTAACACATCAAACACTGCTCGCATTGCACCACCAGCAATAATTCCAGTACCTTCTGAAGCTGGAAGTATAATAATTTTAGTAGCCCCATGCCTCGCTCTTACTGGATGATATAAAGTATTATTAAATAGTTCTATATGTACAAAATTACGTCTAGCATTTTCCATAGCTTTTTGAATTGCTACAGGCACTTCTCTTGCTTTCCCTCTTCCAATACCAATACGACCTTTACCATCACCAACTACTACTAGTGCTGCAAAACTAAATATACGCCCACCTTTAACAACCTTAGCATTTCTAGATACTGATATTAGCTTTTCGTGATTACCGTCATTTTTTGCTGTTGTAGCACCAGAGGTATCTGTATTTGCTCCACTAATCGCCGCCATATAATTCTCTCTACTAATTAATATTAAAAATTCAAACCACATTCTCTAGCAGAATCAGCTAATGCTTTTATTCTACCGTGATATTTAAATCCAGATCTATCGAATGCAACCTTCTCCACTTTATCTTGAGCACGCTCAGCAATTAATTTTCCAACTAATTTAGCAACTATAAATTTACCTTTGCTGGCTTTAACATCATGGTCTTCTCGTACAATTTTTTCTAAACTAGAGGCACTCGCCAATACTTTACCATCTGTTGCTATTACCTGTGCATATATATGCTTGGGTGTACGATGCACTGATAAACGTACCACTTGAAGCCGATGTATAGTTTTACGTATTTTTTTTATTTTCCGCTGACGCGCCAACACATTCTTCATATACTCTCCACGCTATTTCTTGCTAGATTTAGTTTCTTTCAAATGAATCACTTCGTCTAAATATCTAACACCCTTGCCTTTATAAGGTTCTGGTTCTTTAAATCTTCTAATATTAGCAGCAACTTGACCAACCAATTGTTTATCTGAACCAAAAATAACAATATCAGTAACTGTTGGGGTTTCTATTTTTATTCCAGTTGGAATGATATATTCGATTGGGTGAGATTTTCCTAAACTTAATTCCAACTTAGACCCAGTAATTTTTGCTTTATATCCAACACCCTGTAATTGTAATTTTTTAGTAAAACCTTCTGTAACTCCACGAATATGGTTGGAAACAATCACATGCGTTGTACCTTGAATCGCCTTTGCTAATTGGCTCTCATCGTTACGAACAACTTGTAAATGACCATTTTCTATTTTAACTATAACGCTACTATGCACTTTATGTTGTAAAGTTCCTATAGCTCCTTTAATAGTCAACATATCATTTTTTTGCTCTATTTGTACTTTACTAGGAATTGCTATTGCTTTTTTTGCTAAACGTGACATAAATTTAATACCTAATTATTCTACACAACATAAAATTTCGCCACCTTGGCCTAATTTTTTAGCTTCTCTATTGCTAACAATCCCCTTCGGAGTAGAAACAATAGAGATCCCTAGACCACCTAAAATTCTTGGTAACTCATCTTTTCCTTTATATATTCTTAAGCCAGGTTTACTTAGCCTAACTATTTTGCTAATTACTGGTTTTCCTTTATAATACTTTAAATTAATTGTTATTTCTGATTTGTTGTTTTCTGATTGTCCAACTGTATAATTTTCTATATAGCCTTCTTTATACAACACTTCCAAAATAGCTTGTTTAATTTTAGAATTAGGGACAGAAACAGCCGACTTTTTAGCCATGTGTCCATTTCTTAATCTAGTTAATAAATCAGCAATAGGATCTTGCATACTCATAATAATTACCAACTCGCCTTATGTAATCCTGGAATGTCTCCACGCATAGCATATATACGAATCATATTTCTGCATATGCCAAATCTTCTATACACCCCATGAGCTCTACCTGTTATTTTACATCTTTTAGTTTCACGAACAGGACTAGAGTCTCTTGGTAATTTACTAATAGCAGCTATTGCTAATTCTTTTTCATCTAAACTAGCTTCTTGAGAATTAATAATAGCCCTCAATTCTACTCTTTTACTCCAATACTTATTTCTATAATAAGTCCTCTCCGTCTCTCTACGTCTCATACACTGTTTTGCCATATCGTAACAAACCCTTATCAACTATTCTCTAAATGGAAACTTTAATGCGGTCAATAATGCTAGTCCTTCTGCGCTAGTTCTAGCAGTAGTTGTAATGCAAACATCTAAACCACGAACTTCAGTAATTTTATCGTATTGAATTTCTGGAAATACAATCTGCTCTTTTATTCCAAGGCTATAATTACCTTGCGTATCAAAACTTCTTTTATTTAAACCACGGAAATCTCGCACTCTAGGTATAGCTATGTATAATAATTTTTCTAAAAATCCATACATTTTTTCTTTACGCAAAGTTACTTTACACCCAATAGGCCACCCGGTTCTAACTTTAAAAGTTGCTATTGATTTTTTTGCATTATTAATAACTGCTTTTTGTCCTGCAATCAAGCTAAGCTCTTCTACCGCTTGTGTTACAAGTTTACGATCATTAACGCCTTCACCAACACCCATATTTAAGGTAATTTTAACTATAGAAGGAACCTGCATAATATTTTTATATTTAAACTGTTGCTGCAACTGTTTGACAACTACATCGTTGTAATATTGTTTTAAACTTAAATTACTAGACATCAATGACCTCTTGGTTTGACTTAAAATATCGCACTTTTTTATGACTTTTATCTTTATCCAAAAACTTGAAACCAACCTTGTCAGCTTTATTAGTACTAGGATTTAATAATGCTACATTAGAAATAGCAATTGGCATCTCTTTAGAAACAATACTACCTGGAGAATTTTTAGATGGATCAGCTTTTTTATGCTTTTTCACCATATTAACTCCTTCAACTACCGCCTTAGCTAGATATTTAGGGTTAGTATCTGTATAAATTATCTTTAATACCGATCCTTGTTTTCCCTTATCCTTACCAGCTAAAACTATAACTTTATCTCCTCGCTTAATTTTTTGCATCTAACTGCCCTCAATCTAATTCACACTTTCCACAACCTCTCCCTCTCCATTTATGGAGAGGGCTGGGGTGAGGACCCTCTATATTACTTCAGCTGCTAAAGAAATAATTTTCATAAATTTTTCCGTTCTAAGTTCTCTAGTAACTGGACCAAAAATACGTGTGCCTATTGGTTGTAATTGATTATTTAATATAACTACCGCATTACCATCAAAAGCGACTTTTGAACCGTCCTTTCTTCTAACGCCATGTCTAGTTCTAACCACTACCGCAAAATACACATCACCTTTTTTTACTTTACCATTTGGTATTGCATCTTTGATACTAACTTTAACGACATCACCAATCGCTGCATATCTTTTTTTCGAACCACCAAGTACCTTAATGCACATTGCTCGCCGAGCACCACTATTATCTGCAACATCTAGCTTGGTTTGCATTTGGATCATAATACACCTTTTATAAATAAAGCACTATTTTACGCGCTAAAATAGTACTGCAATTAACCTATTTTTTCAACGACTGCTTTTTCAATTATTTTTAACAAAACCCAGGATTTTGTTTTAGAAATTGGCCTACTTTCTTTGATCTGCACAACATCCCCAACACTACACTGCCCAGTTTCATCATGAACATGAAATTTAGAAAATTTATTAATAGTTTTCTTATATAATGGATGAGTTACACGTCTATCAACTCGTACTATAGAAGTTTTTTGCATTTTACCACAACTAACAACTATTCCTTGTAATATTTTACTATTATATTTATCTAGATCTATTGGTTTTTTCTTCATAATACTCATAATAACAACCTTTTATTTGGCATTCTTTTCTGTTAATACACCTAAAACTCTAGCAATATTTCTTCTAATATTTTTTAGCTGATGTAATGTTTTTAAATCACCAATAGCAGACTGCATTTTTAATTTAAATTGTTGTTTAATTAAATCTTGCAACTCTGCTTGCAATTCAACAACCCCTAGCTGACGCCATTTTGCTAATAATTCTCTTATTTCTATCATTTCACTGTTCTCGTAACAAATATGGTTTTAACTGGTAACTTAGCACTAGCTAATCGTAATGCCTCTTTAGCTACAGCTACGGTTACCCCTTCCAATTCAAATAACATTTTACCAGGTTGCACTAATGCTACCCAATACTCTACACTACCTTTACCTTTTCCCATACGAACTTCAATTGGTTTTTTAGTTATAGGTTTATCTGGAAAAATTCTAATCCAAACCTTACCACCCCTTTTAATATAATGGGTAATAGCTCTACGTGCCGATTCAATTTGCCTAGAGGTAATGCTAGCTAAATCCAACGACTTTAAACCAAACTCACCAAAACTAACTTTAGTACCATTAGTTGCAATCCCTTTATTTCTACCTTTATGCTGCTTACGATAAGCAGTTTTTTTTGGTTGTAACATATAATATCTTCTCTCTAATTAATTACGAAACTGCTGCCCCAGTTTCCAAAGTTACATTTTCTTCTTTTGCAGCATGTAAAATTTCACCCTTGAAAATCCAAACCTTAACACCAATAATTCCGTAAGTAGTTTTTGCTATTGCTTCGGCGTAACTAATATCAGCTCTAAAAGTATGCAATGGAACGCGACCTTCACGATACCATTCAGTACGAGCAATTTCCGCCCCATTTAAACGACCAGCAACTGCTATTTTTATACCCTTAGAACCTTGTTTTAGAGAAGTAGACACCGCTCGCTTCATAGCACGACGAAACATAACTCGCTTTTCTAATTGAGCAGCAACATTTTCTGCTACTAAAATTGCTTCTAATTCTGGTTTGCGAACTTCTTCTATATTTAACTGAATATTAGCATTTAATTTTTTACTTAAAAATGCTTTTAATTTATCCACATCTTCTCCACCTTTGCCAATAACAATTCCTGGCTTAGCAGTACGAATAATAAGCTTAATATTCTTTTTACCAACATTTCCAGTACGTTCGATAATTATATCGCTAATACAAGATCCATCTGGTAAAAATTTTTTAATGATTTCACGAATTTGAATATCGCTTTGTAATGTATCTGCGAAACTTTTACGATCTGCAAACCATTTAGCATTACTAGATTTAACAATTCCTAATCTAATTCCAATTGGATGAACTTTCTGTCCCATAATTTACCCTATTTATTATCCGCATCAACCATAATAGTTATATGACAATTTCTTTTAATAATTCTATTACCACGCCCTTTAGCCCTAGCCATAAAACGCTTTAAGCCACCAGCTTGATCAACAAAAACCTTGCTTATCTTAAGTAAATCCACATCTAAACCTTTATTATGCTCTGCATTGGCAACAGCTGACTCTAATAATTTTTTAATCAACTTAGCTGCTTTTTTATTGCTAAAAGCCAAAATATTAGAGGCACTAGCCACGCTCTTATCTCTAATTTGATCAACAACTAATCTTGCTTTTTGCGCTGACATTCTGGCATATTTTAAAGTTGCAAACGCCGCCATGTTATCTTCTCCAAATCTAATTCACACTTTCCACAACCTCCCCCTCTCCATTTATGGAGAGGGCTGGGGTGAGGGCCTGTTATTTTTTAGTAGCCGCAGCTGCTGTTTTTCTATCTCCAGAATGAGCTCTAAACGTTCTTGTTGGCGAAAACTCACCCAATTTATGGCCAATCAACGCCTCTGTAATTAATACTGGAATAAAAACCTTTCCATTATGTACCAACATAGTTAAACCAATCATCGCAGGAACTATTGTTGAACGTCGCGACCAAGTTTTAATTGGTTTGCGATCATTAGTATTAGCTGCTTGTCTAATTTTTTTTATTAAACAAGTATCAACAAAAGGTCCTTTTTTAAGAGAACGCGCCATCTATAAACCTCTAAATTAACCAAAACACTTAATTGTAAACACAATATATTATTTATTTTTTACGAGCCCTAACAACTAATCGGTTACTACGACTCTTATTTCTTGTTTTAATTCCTTCTACTAGTCCCCAAGGTGAACATGGATGTCTACCACCATTAGTTCTACCACCCATAGGATGATCTACTGGATTCCTAGCTATACCACGAACCTTAGGTCTAATACCAAGCCATCTACTTCTACCAGCTTTACCTAATTTTTTTAAATTATGCTCTAATTTACTAGCTTCTCCAACAGTTGCCTTACACGTTCCTAGTACTTTTCTCATTTCTCCAGATTTTAGGCGCAGAGTAACATGTTTACCTTCTCTAGCCAAAAGCTGTGCAGAACAACCTGCACTTCTAGCTAATTGCGCACCTTTGCCTGGTTTTAATTCTATACAATGCACAGTCGTACCTACAGTAATATTTCGAAGTGGTAAGGAATTACCTACTGCAATTTCCACATCGAAACCAGATTGTACCTTATCTCCAGCTTTCAATCCATTCGGCGCAATTATATATCTTCTTTGTCCATCTACATATTTCAGCAAAGCAATATTAGCTGTTCGATTTGGATCATGCTCTATACGCTCTACGATTGCTTGTACGCCATCTTTATCGCGCTTAAAATCTATCATTCTATATAGACGCTTATGACCACCACCACGCTGCCAGGTAGTAATTCTACCTAAATTATTCCTACCTGTAGATCTTGTAATATGAGTTACTAAAGGTTTGTGTGGTCTACCGCTATATATTTCTGGATCTTTTAAACTTACCAATCCTCGCAATCCAGGGGAAGTTGGCTTATGGGTTACTATTCTCGCGCTACACATAAATTTAACCTAACTATTAAAATTTAATAAAATCTCATTTTTTAATAAAATCTGCAATATTAATATCTTGCCCTGATTGCAATTTAACTATGGCTTTTTTCCAATCAGATTTTTTACCATGACGTTGCTTAAAAATTCTTTTTTTTCCACGCACATTAATAGTGGCTACTTGTTTAACGTTAACATTAAATAATTTTTCTATAGCCTCTTTAATTTGCATTTTATTTGCCCAAGTAGCAACCTTAAATGCCAATCTATTATAACTATCTGACATTTTATTAGTTTTTTCTGTATTTAAGGGCGCTAATATTATTTTATATATATCTAACAACACCATAGAACTCATGACAATGCCTCATTAATATTTTCAATCGCTTGTTTGGTTATAATAATTTTTTCATATTTAATTAAGCTAACAGGATCTATTTTACTAGATTCACATACTGCAATATAAGATAAATTCCTAGAAGCAAGATATAAAGTTTGATCTAACTCTTTGGTAATAATCAAGCCCTTAATTTTATCGCTAATTTCATGTTTTTTCAATTTAGTTATTAATTCTTTAGTTTTAGGTTGGGTTATCAAAAATTCATCAACAACATGTAGTCTGTTTTGACGAATCAATTCTGATAAAATAGAGCACATAGCGCCTCTATACATTTTACGATTTACCTTTTGAGAAAAATCTCTAGGAGTCGCAGCAAATATGACACCACCGCCTCTCCACAATGGGCTACGGATTGTACCAGCACGAGCACTACCAGTACCTTTTTGTTTCCAAGGTTTCCTTCCACCACCACGCACTTGGCTTCTAGTCTTTTGTGCTTTAGTTCCAGATCTAGCCCCAGATAAATAAGCAGTCACAACTTGATGCACTAATGCTTCTTTAAATTCTTTAGCAAATACCTGATCTGCCACCTGAATTTTGGCTTTCGATCCTTTATCGCTTGCTACTAATAATTCCATAAAATTTCTCTCGTAGTTATTTGATCACTAAACATAAGATACAATATTAACCAGCTTGTTTTTTGTTTTTACATTTAACTGCTGGACGAATAATTAAAGTTCCATTATCAGATCCAGGAATTGCGCCATGCACTAATAAAAGATTACGCGCTTCATCCACCTCTACTATCTTTAAAGACTGCACTGTAACTTTTTTATTACCCATATGTCCAGCCATTTTCTTACCCTTAAGCACTCGACCTGGAGTTTGGTTTTGCCCAATGGATCCAGGCGCTCTATGTGATAATGAATTACCATGAGTTGCATATTGTAAACTAAAATGATGACGTTTATGAACACCAGCAAAACCACAACCTTTAGAAGTTCCTGTAACATCAATTAATTGGCCTGATTTTAAAATAGATACTGTAATGGAATCACCTAATTTAAATTGCTTTAACTCATCAGCTGATAATCTAAATTCCCATAATCCACGACCCGCTACAACATTTGCTTTGGTAAAATGCCCCACTAACGGTTTAGTAACTTTATGACTCTTACAAGCACCAGTTGTCACCTGTATCGCGCAATACCCATCAGTTGCAATATTTTTTATTTGAGTAATCCTATTGGATTCAACCATTATTACTGTAACCGGAACAGAAGTACCATCTTCTGTAAAGATTCTGGTCATGCCACATTTGCGCCCTACTAAACCAATACTTCCCATACTTAACCCCTAACAACTCTCTATTTTACCTTGATCTGTACATCAACCCCAGAAGCTAAATCCAATTTCATTAAAGCATCTACTGTTCTATCTGTTGGTTCTAAAATTATAATCAACCTCTTATGGGTACAAATTTCATATTGATCTCTTGCATGTTTATCCACGTGAGGAGAAATTAAAATTGTTATTCTTTCTTTACGAGTAGGCAAAGGAACTGGTCCCTTAACTTGCGCGCCAGTCCTTTTAGCTGTGTCAACAATTTCTTCAGCAGCCTTATCTATTAATACATGATCAAAAGATTTAAGACTAATTTTGATCGATTGACTACCCATACTTCTTCACCTCTTTAATTCCTAAATAATCCACACTTCTTACAAATTCCCCCTCTCCATAAATGGAGAGGGCCGGGGTGAGGAATAATCCACACTATTCTATTATTTTAACAACAACCCCTGCTCCCACAGTACGACCGCCTTCACGGATCGCAAAACGCACACCTTCTTCCATAGCAATCGGTGCTATTAGATGTACATTCAACTTAGTATTATCTCCAGGCATAATCATTTCTACGCCTTCACCTAAAATAACTTCTCCAGTTACATCTGTGGTTCTGAAATAAAATTGAGGTCTGTATCCTTTGAAAAACGGTGTATGACGACCACCTTCTTCTTTAGATAATACATAGACTTCTGCTTCAAATTTCTTGTGGGGGGTTATGCTTCCTGGTTTTGCTAATACCTGACCACGCTCTACGTCATCTTTCTTAGTACCACGTAATAATACACCGACGTTATCGCCAGCTCGTCCTTCGTCTAGCAACTTCCTAAACATTTCAACGCCAGTACATATTGTCTTCTGGGTATCTCTTATTCCAATTATTTCTACTTCTTCTCCTACCTTAACTATCCCTCTTTCAATACGACCTGTAACTACTGTTCCACGACCAGATATTGAAAATACATCTTCGATTGGTAACAAAAATGGCTTTTCTATTTCTCTAGTAGGAATTGTGAAATATTTGTCCATAGCTTCAACAAGTTTAATGATAGAAGGTTCACCTAATTCGCTCTTATCTCCTTCTAAGCCTTTAAGTGCTGAACCCACAACTATAGGTATATCGTCTCCAGGAAAATCATAACTACTTAATAATTCCCTAACTTCCATTTCTACTAAATCTAATAATTCTTTATCATCAACCATATCAGCTTTGTTGAGAAATACCACAATCTTTGGCACGCCAACCTGTCTTGCTAATAATATATGTTCTCTAGTTTGTGGCATTGGTCCATCAGCTGCTGATACCACCAAAATTGCTCCATCCATTTGCGCGGCACCCGTGATCATGTTTTTTACATAATCTGCGTGTCCTGGACAATCCACGTGCGCATAATGTCTTTCTTTCGAACGATATTCCACATGAGATGTGGATATTGTAATACCCCTTTCCTTTTCTTCTGGAGCTTTGTCTATCTCGTCAAATTTTCTCTTTTCTCCACCATAGGTGTTTGCCATTACGCTAGTTATAGCGGCTGTTAAAGTTGTTTTACCATGATCAACATGTCCTATTGTACCAACATTTATATGTGGTAAATCTCTTTCAAATTTAGCTTTTGACATTTAAAATCGCTCCAAAAAAAAATATTAACCATTTTTCCCCTTCAACCTATCTGTATTTTTATACGTACAAAAAAGTGCTGAAAGACCCTTACAAAATTAAGACGAACGCTCCTTAATAATTGCAGCAGCTATATTAGAAGGTGCTTCTGCATAACGCTTAAATTCCATACTATAACTAGCCCTACCCTGAGATATAGATCGCACATCGGTCGCATATCCAAACATCTCAGACAATGGTACCTCAGCTTTAATTTGTTTACCAACAGCACCGTCTTCCATGCCATGAATAATTCCTCTACGTCGATTTAAGTCACCAACCACATCACCCATATATTCTTCTGGAGTAGTAACTTCTACTTTCATGACTGGTTCTAAAATAACTGCACCAGCTTTTAATGCACCCGTTTTAAAACATTGAGAACCTGCAATTTTAAACGCTATTTCACTAGAATCAACATCATGATAAGAACCATCAAATAAAGTTACCTGCACATCAAGCACCGGATAACCTGCTAATACACCATTTTGTGTTTGTTCCAACACACCCTTTTGCACTGCAGGAACATATTCTTTAGGAATCGTTCCGCCAACAATCTTATTAATAAATTTAAAGCCACTACCTCTTTCGCCTGGTTCAATTTTTAACCATACGTGTCCATACTGACCACGACCACCTGTTTGTCTAATATATTTACCTTCTTGCTCTATCGACTTGGTAATGGCTTCTCTGTAAGCAACTTGAGGCTTACCAACATTAGCACTAACACCAAATTCACGTAACATTCTATCAACAATAATTTCTAAATGTAATTCACCCATACCAGCAATAATTGTTTGCCCTGATTCTTCATCAGTTCTTACTCTAAAAGAAGGATCTTCTTGAGCTAATCTACTTAAAGCTATACCCATTTTTTCTTGATCTTGCTTGGTTTTAGGTTCTACTGCAACACTAATAACTGGTTCTGGAAACTCCATGCGTTCTAAAACTATAAGATCATTTGGATCACTTAAAGTATCTCCAGTAGTTGTATACTTTAATCCAATTGCCGCAACAATATCTCCAGCATAAGCTTCTTTAATTTCTTCACGATCATTAGCGTGCATTTGTAACAAACGACCAAAACGCTCTTTTTTATCTTTTACTGTATTAACTGCAGAATCTCCAGATTTAAGTACTCCAGAATAAATTCTTAAATATGTTAAAGTTCCCACGTATGGATCAGTTGCAATTTTAAATGCCAAGGCTGCAAACGGCTGCTCGTCTGACGCAATACGTTCCACTTTAGTTTCACCATCCATTAACAATCCTTGTATTGGAGGCACATCAAGAGGGGAAGGCATGTAATCTATTATTGCATCCAACATAGCCTGTACACCTTTGTTTTTAAAGGCTGAGCCACATAAAGCAGGAACTATTTCATTATTCAGTGTAAGTTGACGGATACCTTTTTTAATCTCTTCTATAGACAAATCACCTTTGTCTAAATATTTTTCCATTAATTCTTCGGATGTTTCGGCTACAGTTTCTAAGATTTTTTCACGCAACTCTTGGCACTCGGCTTCAAGTTCTTCTGGCACTTCTTTTAACTCAAAACGCATCCCCTGACTATCATTATCCCAATAAATAGCCTTCATTCTAATAAGATCAACAACTCCAACAAAATGCTCTTCAGCTCCAATTGGTAATTGAATAGGCAAAGGGTTTGCCCCCAAATGGGACTTCATTTGCTGTATAACTCGTAAAAAATTTGCGCCTGCTCTATCCATTTTGTTTACAAAAGCCAAACGTGGAACACCATACTTGTTTGCTTGTCGCCAAACAGTTTCTGATTGAGGTTCAACCCCACCAACTGCACAAAACACAGCACAAGCACCATCTAGTACTCGCAATGAACGCTCTACTTCAATAGTAAAATCTACGTGCCCAGGTGTATCTATAATATTAATACGATACTCTGGATAAGAACCATCCATGCCTCGCCACCGACACGTTGTTGCAGCTGAGGTTATGGTAATGCCACGCTCTTGCTCTTGCACCATCCAATCCATCTTAGCGGAACCATCGTGCACTTCACCCATTTTATGAGATACACCGGTATAATACAAAACTCTTTCTGTAGTTGTAGTTTTACCTGCATCTATATGAGCCATAATACCAACATTTCGGTACATTTCTATTTTTGTTTGACGCACAGACACAATGAACCTCTTCTTTAATGAATCTTATTTAATATTTACCAAAATGTGAAAATGCTTTATTAGCAGCTGCCATACGATGAGTTTCTTCTCTCTTCCCAATCGCACCGCCCTTTCCTTTACTTCCACCAGTTGAGCTATTTTCATCTGATGCATCTATTAATTCCCCAGCTAAACGTCTTACCATGCCCTTTTCGCCGCGCTTTCTAGCAAAGCTAATAATCCAACGCATAGCTAAAGCCATTGATCTTGAAGAATTAACTTCTATTGGAACTTGAAAAGTCGCTCCGCCTACACGTCTTGCTTTAATCTCCACAACTGGAGCCACATGTTCTAATGCCTTTTTAAATATTGCTAATGAATCTGCAACCTTGATTTTTTCTTTAATAACTTTAAACGCACCATAAACCACTTTTTCTGCTATGGCTTTTTTACCTCTACTCATTACACAATTAATAAATTTAGTAACCACTTGATCATGGTAAAGAGGATCTGGTTGAATTTTTCTCTTTTCAGCTACTCTTCTTCTTGACATGAGATCTATTTCCCCTTCTTTTCACCTTTTTTATCAATTTTAGAACCATACACAGAACGAGCTTTTTTACGTCCTTTAACCCCAGCAGCATCATGACTACCACGAACCACTCTATAACGCACACCAGGCAAATCTCGCACCCTACCGCCATGAACTAAAACTACAGAGTGTTCCTGTAAATTATGACCTTCACCACGAATATATGCCGTTACTTCATGCCCGTTAGTTAAACGAACCCTGCATACTTTACGTAATGCCGAATTAGGCTTCTTAGGAGTTTGAGTATAAACCCTTAAACATACCCCACGTTTCTGAGGACAACCCTCTAACGCTGGCGTTTTACACCTTTCTTTTACTCTTTGCCTACCATCTCTAACCAATTGGTTAATAGTTGCCATTAAAAACTCCAAACTTAAATATCTTAGTTTTAAAGGATTAAATTAAACAATGCCACAATCTTATATTTAAATTTGCTAACTTTTTAAATTTAAAACTTTAAAATTATAATTTTAAAACTGCAGAAGTTTACCGCACCAAATAGGTGCTGTCAAACCAGCCAATTCAATCTCGTTGATTAACTAAATGTGACCTAATCTATAAACTAATGAAATGCATAATATCATGGGGGGCAATTGTTGTATAGAGCAAGTCTTCAACGATAAAAAACATGCCTCTCTTAAACCCAAGAAAATAATTAATTTTTAGCAACACAACATTCAGCCAACCTAATGATATTATAAAAATTCCTATAACAATTGTATTTTCACCATAATTTAGCTTAAATTACCTTAATCTTATTAAATTATTCTTTAAATTACTTAAATTTGGATTAGATACAATATGGAAAATCTTACTGTAAAAATCTTAGCTAAAGAATATCAAATATCCTGTCCTTCTGGTTCTGAACTAGAATTACAAAACGCAGTAAACTATTTAGATGAAAAAATGACAGAAATACGTAACAATGGTCGAATTATTAGTTTCGAAGGAATGTTAATTACCGCTGCCATTAATCTTGCTTATGAAGTAGTGCAACAAAATATTAAACAATCTACAGAAAATAAAAATTTAGCTGCTAATTTATCATCATTAGAAAATAAACTTAATACAGCATTACAAAAACCACTGTCTAGCAATAAACTAAAATTCGAGTACAATAATAGTTAATATTGATTTCTGGCGTGATCTGTATTGCAGGTATGGTTAAAGATATTTTGAGCCTATAATCAAATAAAAGGGAGCCATTCCATGGTGTGGTGAGCAAGTCTGCCTTCGAGTAGATAGCCTAATATATCATTTTTGGTACCCACTTGAACCTACGGTTCAAGATACGAGCTATACGGCAAACACGGTGATCGCCTTTTAATTATATAATTATTATTTTCTATAATTTCTAGGTTTCTCAGTAATAATAAAATGCTTTGAAACATATTTTAGTGTCAACGCACAAAACAGTCAGTTTTTCTGAGAATTTCAATGTTTTCCCCATTGACCACGCCGCTTCAGACTTATATAATCATTTAAGTTTATTAACTATCAATTAAAAATTAATTA